>JAKANG010000379.1 GCA_021812505.1 Pseudomonadota bacterium | reverse complement strand
TCAGGATGTGAGGACGTTGAAAGATGCGACGGGCGCCGCCTTCGGCCAGGAAATTTACGCTGCGGGTCAGAAGCCGGAAGGCGACATCACCGAGGTCAACTACCTGTTTGCGAAGCCGACCGATCCAAAGCCCTCCGCCAAGACCAGCTTCGTGACGAAGGTGGACGACGATTACGCCTGCGGCGTCGGCTATTACAAGTAGACCGCCTGCCGGATCGAGCGCCGCGACGACCGTTCGCGGCGCCGGGCGCGCGGCGAGCGTGATCTGTCGACCGGTTTACGATCTCTGCTTTGAATCCGCTCGTCTTTCATGATGACGAGCGGATCACTCTTCTGCTGCTAAGGCAGCAGGCCGGCGCGATTCCATTTCCGCGCCGCCCGGACTCAGCCACAACACGATGTTCGGTTTCAGCGACCCGAACCATTCGCCGGCTTTGGCTGGTAGTTTCGGAACAGCTCGTCGGCCGTCCGCTGCTGGTCGGGCGAGAGGCCGGCGTAGAGCACTTCAAGGGCCGCCGAGAGCTTTTCGACATTTTGCGAATGCTGCGCGCTGATTTCGGCGTAATTTTCCATGATCTGCGGCGCGCTGAGCTTGCTGCGATCGCCGCTCTTCCTCTGCACGGCTGATTCCATCGCCTGGGCGTTGTCCAGCATCACCTGGGCAAAGGCGTTCCATTCGGGGTCTTGCGCCTTGGTGATGTGCAGCGTCGCGTACATGTCGCGGATGCGCTGCTCCACTTTGGTTTGGCGAGCGTCCGGCGCGGCCGCAGCGTCCTGGGCCTGGGCGCCGGCCGAAAAAGTCAAACCCAATACAAGCGCGGCCTGCGCGACAATGGAGGGCGTCAATCGCATGGTTCAGTTTCCATCCCGTTGGAAATTAAAGGTGTAAGCTCTCAATCGTCGTCATCGCCGTAATAGACGGCGGGCGGCGGATAGGCTGATTGCGGCGGCGGATAATAGACGCCGGGCGGCGCGGCATAGGGCGGAGGCCCTCCGCCGCCGAGGGCCCCGCCAATGACGGCGCCGGCGGCGACTCCAAGCAAGGCGCCGGCGACGCCGCAACCGCCGCAGCCGCCATCGCCACCCCAGCCGCGTCCGTCACCATGCCAGCCGCGCCCGTCGCCGCCCCAATTGCGGCCGCCGCCCCAACCGCCTTGGTGCTGCCAGCGACCGTCGGCATATGCAGGGAGCGCCGAGGAAAAAGTCAGTGCCGCCAAAGCCAGCGCGCCAGCTAAACGCGACGCCTTCGTTTTGGTCATATTTTCCTCCCACTGGCCGTCGAGCGCCTCACGAAGCGATTGCTACACAGCGCCCCGACCTTCGCCAAGTCCGCCTTACTTGAGCGGTACAACAAGGCGGAATTTCGACGGCGTTACAACAGGACAAATAATTTCGGGAGCAGTGTGGGCATGATCCTTGCGCGCAGGCGCTATCAACCTGCGATGCTTCATTCAACACGCGGCCAAAATCGTTGAACTCAAGGCGCTGGACGCAGCGATTCCATGAATCTCGATTTCCGGCGGATCGGCGCCGTTGATCCCCGTCACGCGATTCGTTTGTGCTTTCCTCCCGAAAGCAGGTCCGCGAGCCATTTCGAGGATTCGTGGTCGGCGCAGACGGCGAGGACCGCGATCAGGATCGGGACGCCGATGAAGGCGCCGGCGATCCCCCACAGGAAGCTCCAGAAGAAGACCGCGAACAGGACCATGAAGGGCGACAGGGAAAGTTTCGCGCCGGCGATCCTTGGCTCCAGATAGCTGCCGATGAAGAATTGGATGACATTCAGGCAGGCGAACACCATGAGCGCGAGGCTCCATGACTCGAACTGCGCCAGCGCGAAGAGCGACGGGAAGGCGGTGGCGATCAGCGGTCCGATGAAGGGGATATAGTTCAGCACGAAGGCGAGCACGCCCCAGGCGATCGCGAGTTCGATGCCGGCGACGAGCGCGAAGGCCCAGACGACGGCCCCCGTCAGCAGGCTCATCGTGGTGCGGACCATCATGTATTGCTGGAATTTGGCGGATATTTCCTGCGCCGGCCGCAGGAGCGATTCGCGCAGCGCGCGGCTTTCGAGCCTTTCGATATTGGCCCGCGCGATATCGACTTCGAGCAGGCCGAGCACGATGAAGGCGAAGGCGATGACGAGGAAGGAGAGCAGGCCATAGCCCTGTCCGCCGATGCCGCGCAGGGCGCTTGTGATCCAGTTGGGGCTGAAGCTGTTCGCCATCATGGCGTGCGCCGGGATTCCGTGCGTGTCGAGCCAGTCGGTCGCCTGCTGGTAGAGCGACTGGAAACGCGCGGTATTGGCGACGAGCCATTGCGCGACATGGCCGAAGGCCCAGACCACCAGATAGCTGAGGACGGCGATCGCCGCGATGGTCGCGAAGAGCGTCACGAATGTCGCGGCCAGCTTCGGCATGCGCTTCTGCGCGGCCTCCTGGACCGGCCAGACGACGGCGACCGTGAAGATGGCGAAACTCACCGGCGCGAGGATCGGCCGCGCGAAATAAGCGGCGGCGAGAAGGACGACCAGCGTCGTCAGGATGAGCGACGCCTTCACTGCGCGGTCCTGCTGCATGGCGAGGCTTTCCTTGTCGCCGGCTCGATTCGGGCGGTCCTGCCGAGTTAAGCCGCCTTTTCCGGAAAGCTCAACCGCGGGCTTGTTCCGCTTGACCCGGACGGCGGCGCCGACTTTGCTGCGGGCGTTCGGTGTGAGACATGATCTGCAGCCTGTGCCGCCGCCCGCTCGGCGCGAAAGTCGAAGCCCATCACCTGCCGCCGATGGCCTTTAGCGAGCGGGAGGCAACAAAGCCCCAGCGTCAGTGCGCAGCATTTTGTAAAGCACTTTACAAAAATCGCGACGTAGGTAAGCACGTATACTTGCAAACAAAAATTCATATTGATTGCTAATAAAATAGTTATTATAGGTGAACTAATATAATCATACGGCAATTAATAGCTTTATACGAAATATGCATATGGTCAATTTCACCGAAAACTTTGGGAGGTTATCTTCATCAAAGGAGA
>JAKANG010000378.1 GCA_021812505.1 Pseudomonadota bacterium | reverse complement strand
CGGATCGGGAAACCGCGACGGATTGATGAAAAGCGCTTTGATCGACAAGCCGCGAGAGGCTTGTTAAATTTGCCGTTCGAGAAAAATCTCCGCAGCGAGGGACGCGATGACCGAGGCCAGCAACCCGGAAACGACCGCGAAAAAACCGGGACGCGGCAGGATATACAATTCCCTTCCCGAGACCATCGGCGACACGCCTCTGGTGCGTTTCGATCGCCTCGCGGCGGCGCGCGGGGTCAAGGCGAATCTGCTGGCGAAACTGGAATTCTTCAATCCGATCGCCTCGGTGAAAGACCGCATCGGCGTGGCGATGATCGACGCGCTCGAAGCCGAGGGCAGAATCGCGCCGGGCAAATCGGTGCTGATCGAGCCAACCTCCGGCAATACCGGCATCGCCCTGGCTTTCGTGGCGGCGGCGCGCGGCTATAAGCTCATCCTGGTCATGCCGGACTCCATGTCGATCGAACGCCGCAAGATGTTGGCGCTGCTGGGCGCGGAACTGGTGCTGACGCCGGCGGCGCAGGGCATGAAGGGCGCGATCGCCAAAGCCGAGGAAATGGTCGCATCGACCCCGGGCGCCGTCACGCCCGCCCAATTCGCCAATCCCGCCAATCCGGAGATCCATCGCCGCACGACGGCGGAGGAAATCTGGAACGACACCCATGGCGAGGTCGATATCGTCATTTCCGGCGTCGGCACCGGGGGCACCATCACCGGCGTCGGCCAGGTCCTGAAAGCGCGCAAGCCCGCTGTGAAAATGGTGGCGGTCGAACCCGCCGAATCGCCGGTCCTGTCCGGGGGACAGCCTGGCCCGCACAAGATTCAAGGCATCGGCGCGGGCTTCATCCCGCCGGTTCTCGACACCAAAGTCATCGACGAAGTGGTGACCATCGACAGCGCGACGGCGTTGGAGACGGCGCGTGAGGCGGCCCGGATCGAAGGCGCGCCGATCGGCATTTCGTCCGGTGCGGCGGTCGCGGCGGCGCTTCAGGTGGCGGCACGCCCCAGTTCGGAAGGGAAGAACATCGTCATCATCATCCCGTCCTTCGCCGAGCGCTATCTCTCGACAGCCCTGTTCGACGGCCTGTGAGCCGCTATCTTCCTTGCGGCCGATCTTCCTGCCGCCACAGGTGACCCCATGTCCTATCAGAATATCATCGTCGAAACCGACGCCGCGGTCGGGATCATCCGCCTCAACCGCCCCAAGGCGCTGAACGCCTTGAATTCGCGTCTGATTCAGGAATTGAACGTCGCGCTGGACGAGTTCGAAATGGACCCGGAGATCGGCGCCCTCGTGCTGACCGGGTCGGAAAAGGCCTTCGCCGCAGGCGCCGACATCAAGGAGCTTCAGCTCCTGACCTATATGGACGCCTATCTCAGCGACACGATTCGCAGCTGGGAGCGGCTGGCCTATTTCCGCAAGCCCGCCATCGCCGCGGTCGCGGGCTTTGCGCTCGGCGGAGGCTGCGAACTCGCCATGATGTGCGATTTCATCCTCGCCGCGGAAAACGCCAAATTCGGCCAGCCCGAGGTGAAGCTCGGCATCCTGCCCGGGGCCGGCGGCACCCAGCGCCTGTCGCGTTTTGTCGGCAAGTCCAAGGCGATGGAAATGTGCCTGACCGGCCGGATGATGGACGCGGAAGAGGCCGAACGGGCGGGGCTGGTCTCGCGCATCGTGCCGCTCGATCGATTGATCGAAGAAGCGGTCGACACCGCGCGAAAAATCGCCTCCATGTCCCTGCCCATCACCATGCAGATCAAGGATTGCATCAATTCGGCCTATGAATCGACGCTGACCGAGGGCGTCAAGTTCGAGCGCCGGAATTTCCACGCCGCTTTCGCGACTTACGATCAGAAGGAAGGCATGACGGCCTTCATCGAGAAGCGGCAGGCGCATTTCAAGAACCGATGAAGGCTTGGGCGGCGAAAACGCGAATCCCGCGTTGACGAAACGCCCATTTCGCGCTTATAAGCCCCTCACACGCGGCGCCTGCTCTTAGGCGCCGTCATCGTTTTCAGGCGGCGCAGCCACTTTTCCGGGGCGCGCGCTTTCGTCCGGGGATCCTCATGGCGAATACCAAATCGGCCAAAAAGGCCGTCCGTCAAATCACGCGCCGCACCGCCGTCAATCGGCAGCGCCGCAGCAAAATGCGCACGTTCATCCGCAAGGTCGAGGAAGCGATCAGCGCCGGCGACCAGGCCGCCGCCAAGACTGCGCTTGCCGCCGCGGAGCCGATCCTGATGCGCGCCGCGCAAAAGGGCATCGTTCACAAGAACACGGCCTCGCGCAAAGTGTCGCGTCTGTCGGCGGGCGTCGCCGCGCTCGGCAAGAAAGCCTGACTCATTCTTTTTCTTCGGTTGTGGCCCCGCCGAGCCTCTCGGCGGGTTTCTTGTTTTGGCGCCTGCGGCCCCTTGCATCGCTGCGCGGGCGGCGTAAATATTTCTCATGGCCGCTAATCCCGAATTCCTGGCCTCCGGCGCGGGGGCGCTTTCGCGTCTCAACGAGCGCTCGCGCGAAATTTTCAGGAATATCGTCGAAACCTATCTCGCCAGCGGCGAACCCGTCGGCTCGCGTCATCTCTCGCGCATCCTGGCCATGCCGCTGTCGCCGGCGTCGGTTCGCAATGTCATGCAGGATCTGGAGGAATTGGGGCTGGTCTACTCGCCCCACACCAGCGCCGGACGTCTGCCCACCGAATTCGGGCTGCGTTTTTTTGTCGATTCCCTGCTGCAGATCGGCGACCTGACCGAGTTGGAACGCGGCCGGATCGAGGCCCAATTGCGCGCCGTCTCGCGCGAGCGCAGCATGGAGGAGGCCCTCTCCGAAGCCGGCCTGCTCCTTTCGGGGCTGACCCGCGGCGCTTGCGTCGTGCTGACCAGCAAGGACAACAGCCGGCTGAAACAGATCGAATTCGTGCGCCTCGAGCCGGAAAAGGCGCTGGCGATCCTGGTGTCGGAGGATGGCTCGGTCGAAAACCGCGTTCTGCCCGTCGCGGCCGATCTTCCGGCTTCCGCCCTGATCGAGGCGGGAAATTATC
>JAKANG010000005.1:5631-13505 GCA_021812505.1 Pseudomonadota bacterium | reverse complement strand
TCGCTTGTCCGGCCTGCGGCCCGCGCCTGTCGCATCGACCGGACGACATCGTCGCCGCCCTGCGCGACGGAAAGATCGTCGCGCTGAAGGGGATCGGCGGCTTCCATCTGCTGTGCGACGCGAGGAACGCTGAGACGGTCGCGCGCCTGCGCGTCCGCAAAAGCCGCGAGGCAAAACCTTTCGCTGTGATGGTCGCGAACGAGGCGTCGGTTTCGCTCTTTGCACAGCCTAGCCCCGAAGAACGGGCGCTTCTGCGCGGGCCCGCCCATTCGATCGTGCTGATGGAAAGCCGCCAGAGCCTGCCTGACGCGGTTGCGCCGGACATGGCGCGGCTCGGCGTGATGCTGGCCTATGCGCCGGTCCATCATCTGCTGTTCCATGCGGCGGGCGGCGCACGGGACGCGGCAAATGAGTTCGTTCTGGTCGCCACCTCGGCCAATCCCGGCGGCGCCCCGCTGATCACGAGCAACGAGGAAGCGCGGCAAAAACTCGCGACGATCGCCGATCTGATCGTGACCCACGACCGCGACATTGTCGTGCGCGCCGACGACAGCGTGACACAGATCGTGGACGGCGCCCCGGCTTTTTTGCGGCGCGCGCGCGGCTTCGTTCCCGAGCCGATCGACCTCGGCGCGGACGGCCCTTGCGTTCTCGCCTGCGGCGGCCATCTCAAGGCGACCCTGACTCTTACACGCGGCCGGGAGGCGTTTGTCTGCCAGCATGTCGGCGATCTCTCCGACGCGGAGACCTTCCGCTTTTACCGCGAGAGCGCCGAGCATTTGCTGCGCCTGCTCGACGTGACGCCGCAAGCTTACGCCTGCGACCTTCATCCCGATTATCTCTCGACCCGGTTCGCCGAGGAAAGCGGCGCCCCGGTTCTGCGCTTCCAACACCATGCCGCCCATGTCGCGGCGGTGGGGGCGGAACATGGCGTGTCCGGACCTCTGTTCGGCGCTGCGCTCGACGGCCATGGCCTGGGCCAGGATGAATTCGGCGCGCCCGGCGGCAATTGGGGCGGCGAGGTTCTGAGACTAGACGGGCGCGGCGGTTTTTCGCGCAAGGCTTGCCTCTCGCCGCTGGCTTTGCCGGGCGGCGACCGCGCCGCGCGCGAGCCCTTGCGCATGGGGGTCGCGGCTTTCGCGGCGCTGGGCCGTCTCGACGAGGCGCCGGGCTTTTTCGCGTCTCATCCCGAAGCGGCGGGCCTGGCCAAAATCCTTGCCGCGCGGCCGGCGCCGGCGACGACCAGCCTCGGTCGTCTGTTCGACGCCGCCTCCGCCTTGCTCGGCTTCGCCCGAAGTCAGGATTTCGAGGGCCAGGCGGCGATGCGCCTCGAAGCTCTGGTGCGGATGCCGCGGCCGCTCGAAAACGGTTTTTGGCTGCGCGGCGGCGTGGTGGATTTTTCGCCGCTGCTCGCGCATTTCATCGACCAAAAACCCGATCCGCGCGAGGGCGCCGAACTCCTGCATGGAACCTTGATCGCGGGTCTGGGCGCTTGGCTTTCGGCGCTGCCGCGGCCCGGCGAGACGATCGCGCTCGGCGGCGGCTGCATGATGAACAAGGTTCTCGCTGAAGGGCTTGCCGGGCTTTTGCGCGCAAAGGGTTTTGTCCCGCTGCTGGCGCGGAAGATTCCGCCCAATGATGGCGGCCTGTCGCTCGGCCAAGCGGTATTGGCAAGAGCGGTTCTGGCGCGGGCGATGTTGAAACGGGAGTGAGATGCAATGTGCCTAGCGATCCCGGTACGGGTGACGGAATTGCTTGAGGGCGAGATGGCTCGTGTGACGCTTGACGGTGTGAGGAAGGAGATTTCGCTGGCTTTGGTGGATGACGTGAAGCCGGGGGATTATGTGATCCTTCATGTCGGCTATGCGCTCAACAAGATTGACCCTGCGGAAGCGGAAAGGACGCTGGCGCTTCTTGCGGAAGCCGGTCGGGTTGAAGGGCTGAGCCCATGAAATATGTTGAGGAATATCGCGACGGAAAGCTGGCCAAGAAGATCGCCGCGGCCATCCGCGCCGAGGCCAGGCCCGACAGGGACTATCGTTTCATGGAGTTCTGCGGCGGCCACACCCACGCCATCGCGCGTTACGGGCTGGAGGATCTGTTGCCGAAGAACGTGCGGATGATCCACGGCCCCGGCTGCCCGGTCTGCGTGTTGCCGGTGGGCCGGATGGACGACGCGATGAGGCTGGCGCGCCTCCCGGACGTCACGCTCTGCACCTATGCCGATCTGATGCGGGTGCCGTCGTCCGATGGCATGAGCCTGCTCAAGGCCAAGGCGGCGGGGGCGGACATCCGCATGGTCTATTCGACGCTCGACGCCCTGCGCGTCGCGCGCGAGAACCGCGAGCGCAAGGTTGTCTTCTTCGCGATCGGCTTCGAGACCACGACGCCGCCGACCGCGATGGCCGTTCTGAGCGCGCGGGCCGAGGGACTGAAGAACTTTTTCGTCTTCTGCAATCATGTGCTCACCCCCGCCGCGATCCAGAACATTCTGGAGAGCCCCGACGTGCGCGAGCTCGGCCTGGTGCGGATCGACGGCTTCATCGGTCCGGCCCATGTCTCGACGGTGATCGGGACCGAGCCTTACGAATTTTTCGCCGAGGAATTCCAGAAGCCGGTGGTGGTCGCCGGTTTCGAGCCGCTCGACGTCGCCCAGGCGATCCTGATGCTGGTGCGCCAGGTCAACGCGGGGCGCTGCGAGGTCGAGAACGAATATGTCCGGGCGGTGACCCGGGCAGGCAACCGCAAGGCGCAGGATCTGGTGGCCTCGGTGTTCGAGCTTCGCGCTTCCTTCGAATGGCGGGGCCTGGGGCAGGTCCCCTATAGCGCGCTGAAGCTGCGCGAGGAATTTTCGGCTTTCGACGCGGAAAAGGTTTTCGCCATCGAGACCGTTCCCGCGCAGGACAATCCGGCCTGCGAATGCGGGGCGATCCTGCGCGGCGTGAAGAAGCCCGCCGACTGCAAATTGTTTGGAACCCTGTGCACGCCGGAAACGCCGATGGGCTCGTGCATGGTGTCCTCCGAAGGCTCCTGCGCCGCCCACTGGACCTATGGGCGCTTTCGCGGCGCCGGCGCGGCGCGCGAAAAAGTGGACGCCGGTTATTCGCTTACGCGGACCTCCGGTTCGCCAAAGCGCCTCGCCCAACCAAAAGGGGAAAGGCAAGCCTCATGAACGCGCCGCGCCTGCGAACGCGCAAGCTCGACATCAAGACCGGGCGGGTCGATCTGTCCCATGGCTCGGGCGGACGGGCGATGGCGCAATTGATCGGCGAGATTTTCCACAAGGCTTTCGCCAACGACCTTCTGGCGCAGGGCAACGATCAGGCGGTGTTCGACATGCCGGCCGGGCGGCTCGCCATGACCACCGACGGCTATGTCGTCTCGCCCCTGTTTTTCCCTGGCGGCGACATCGGCTCGCTCGCCGTGCATGGCACGATCAACGATCTCGCCATGGCCGGCGCGCGGCCGCTGCATCTGTCCGCGAGTTTTATCCTGGAGGAAGGTTTTGCGCTTTCCGAACTGCAGCGCATCGCCCACAGCATGGGCGCCGCGGCGCAGGCGGCGGGAGTGAAGATTGTCGCCGGCGACACCAAAGTCGTGGAGCGCGGCAAGGCGGACGGCGTGTTCATCTCCACCGCCGGAATCGGGATCGTGCCGGAGGGGATCCATCTGTCGGGCGAACGGGCGCGGCCGGGCGACGCGATCCTGGTTTCCGGCTCGATCGGGGACCATGGCGTCGCCATCATGTCGAGCCGCGAGAACCTGCAGTTCGAGACCCAGATCCTGTCCGATTCCGCCGCGCTGCACGGTCTGGTCGCCGATATGGTCGCGGCCTGCGGGTCCTCCCTGCGGCTGATGCGCGACCCGACCCGCGGCGGCCTCGCGGCGACGCTGAACGAGATCGCGCATCAATCGGGCGTCGGCGTTCGCATCGAGGAGGACGCGCTGCCGGTCAAAAAGCAAGTCGCGGCGGCCTGCGAACTGCTCGGCCTCGACCCGCTGTTCGTCGCCAATGAAGGCAAGCTCGTCGCCTTCGTCGCGCCGGAGGCCGCGCAAAAACTCCTCGCCGCGATGCGCGCCCACGAACTTGGCCGCGACGCCGCGATCATCGGCCAGGTCGTCGAGGACGAACAGAACTTCGTCCAAATGGCAACAAGCTTCGGCGGCGACAGAATCGTCGACTGGCTCTCCGGCGAACAATTGCCACGAATCTGCTGAGGAAGCGGACCATGCGAATTCTGCTGCTCTGCCATTCCTTCAACAGCCTCACCCAGAGATTGTTCGTCGAGCTACGGGAAATGGGAGAGGAGGTCAGCGTCGAATTTGACATTTCGGACGATATTCTACGCGAAACGGTCAAACTCTTTCGTCCGGACCTCATTCTGGCCTCTTTCCTCCGCCGCGCCATTCCGCCGGACGTGCTTCGCGAGACGCTCTGCCTCGTCGTCCATCCTGGGCCGCCTGGCGACCGCGGCCCGTCGGCGCTCGACTGGGCCATTCTTGAAAGGCGCGAAAGCTGGGGCGTGACCCTCCTCGAGGCCATCGATGAGCTTGACGCGGGCGCGGTCTGGGCCAGCCGCGCCTTTCCTATGCGCGCGGCGACGAAATCGAGCCTCTACCGCAACGAGGTCACGCGCGGCGCAGTGGCGTGCATGTTCGAAGCTCTGGAAAGGATCCGGGCCGGCGAACGCCCGTCTCCGCCGCCGCCGCTCCAGCCTCTTAAGCCCTTCTGTTCGCGGGCCATGCGCGCGATCGATTTCCGTTGCGACAACGCGGCGACGGTGCTGCGCAAGATCCGTTCGGGCGACGGATCGCCCGGAGCGATGGCGGAGATCGCCGGCCGCAGGCTTCTGTGTTTCGACGCGCGCGAGGCGCGCGATGTTCCACGCGGAGCGCCGGGCGATATCGTCGCGCGCAGCGGCAAGGCCATCGCCGTGGCGACCCGCGACGGCGCCGTGTGGATTGGCTGCCTGCGCGACATCCCCGCCGCATCGTTGAAACTGCCCGCGAGCCTATTTCTGGCGAACGAGGCCGCAACCGCGCCGGAGCGGCCGGGCTACTCCAACATCGCCTACGAACAGGTCGGCGACATCGGCTATCTCCACTTCGACTTCTACAACGGCGCGATGAGCGTCGTCGACTGCCGCGCGCTCGAAGCCGCCATTCAAGCCGCGCGCCAGCATAAGACGCGGGCGCTCGTGCTGGCGGGCGGGCCGGACTATTGGTCGAACGGCCTTCATCTCGGGATGATCGAGGCGGCGGCCAGCGCGGCGGACGAGTCGTGGAGCAACATCAACGCGATGAACGATTGCGTGCGCGCCCTGCTCGACATTGACGACCGCCTCGTGGTCTCATTCATCCGCGGCAACGCCGGCGCCGGCGGCGTCTTTCTCGCGCTGGCGGCGGACCTCGTGCTGATGCGCCGCGGCGTCGTGCTCAACCCCCATTACAAGGACATGGGCAATCTCTACGGTTCGGAATATTGGACCTACCTCCTGCCGCGGCGGGTCGGCGCGGACGCCGCGCGCAAAATCACGCAGGGGCGGCTGCCGATCGGGGTCGACGAAGCGCTCCGCCTGAAGCTCATCGACGCCGCGCTGCCTGAACCGCCGGGCGAAGCCAAGGACGCCGCGCGGGCGATGGTCGAAACGCTCGTCGCGGGGCCGGACTTTTCTGGCCAGATGGAGGAGAAGCGCGCCCGGCGCGCGCGCGACGAGGCTCAAAAGCCGCTCGAAGCATACCGAAGCCAGGAACTCGAACGGATGCGCCGCAATTTCTGGGGTTTCGATCCTTCCTATCACGTCGCCCGGCATAACTTCATCCGCAAGGTCGCCAAATCGCGCACACCGCTCCATCTCGCCGTTCATCGCTCACTGCCCGAGAGGATTCCATAGGCATGAACCCATCTGGCGCCGTCCTCATCGTCGACGACGAATTGCGCTCGCGGGAGTCATTGCAGCGCGTGCTCTCCGAGCAATTCGACGTGCTCTGCGCGCAAAATGCGAAGGAGGCGGAAGCAATCCTCGCAGGCGATCTGGTTCAGGTGATCCTGTGCGACCAAAGAATGCCGGGCGAAACCGGCGTCGAGTTCCTGCGGCGCGTGCGCGAGGCCTGGCCCGATCCGGTGCGGATGATCATTTCCGGCTTCTCGGAATCCGAGGACATCATCGCCGGCGTCAACGAGGCGGGCATCTATCAATATATCACCAAGCCCTGGCATCCGGAGAGGCTGATCGACTGCGTTCGCGACGCGGTCCGGCTTTACCGAATGCAAAAGGAACAGGGCGGGTTTGATTCGGACGCCAAGCCCTCGCATGAAACGCTCGATCGCGTGCTCCGGGACAGGCGGCGCGAGCAGCGCCGGATGTTCGAGTTCAGCCGCATCGTGCACGATCCCGACGGCCCGATGGGCGAAACGATCCTATTGGGACGCCGCGCGACGCGCTACGACATTTCGGTGCTGATCACGGGCGCGTCTGGCGCGGGCAAGGAACTTCTGGCGCGTGCGATCCATTTCGGGTCGGCGCGAGGCGATAAGCCCTTCGTCGTCGAAAATTGCGGCGCCCTGCCGGACGAACTGCTGGAAAGCGAATTGTTCGGGTGCAAGAAGGGGGCCTATACCGGCGCCTACCAGGACCGCATCGGCCTGTTCGAACTTGCCGACGGCGGCACGATTTTCCTCGATGAAATCGGCGAAACTTCGCCAGCCTTTCAAGTGAAACTGCTGCGCGTTCTGCAGGAGGGTGAAATCCGCCCGCTCGGCGCGACACGGTCGCGAAAGATCGATGTGCGGGTGATCTCGGCGACCAATCGCGATCTCGAAAACGATGTGGAGCAAGGTCGCTTCCGCCGGGATCTGTTTTACCGCCTCAACGCCTTTCCCATCCATCTGCCCAGCTTGAGCGAACGCCCCGGCGATCTTCCCGCGATCGCCGAAACGCTTCTCGCCGAGGTCAACCGCGCCTTCCGCCGCAAGGTCAAGGGATTCGCCCCGGAGACCTTGGCGCTGCTGCGCGACCATTCGTGGCCGGGCAACATTCGTGAACTGCGCAACGAGATCCAGCGCATGGTGGCGATGTCGGACGACGATGCGCCGCTACCGCCGCATTTGCTCTCCAAGCGAATCGGCGCCGGCGCGGCGCCGGGGGGCGGCGGCGCGGGAAACGGCGCGCTCAAGGATCGGGTCGAGGCGCTGGAACGCACGATCATCGCGCGCGTGCTCGACGAATTCGACGGCAACATCAGCCGGACCGCGGACCGGCTCGGCTTGTCGCGTGTGGGCTTGCGCTCCAAAATTGAGCGTTACGACTTGCGCAAGGATTTTTCCCATGACGGCTGACCGCCGCGAGCGGCCCGACAACATTCTCGCTCTGGCCGGATCCGGACTCGATGCCGAATTGTCGGACAATCAGGAATCGGTCTGGCGCGACGTCGTCAAAAGGGTGGACGAGGTCTACTCCGATCTCCTGCGTTACGAAGCCGACCTCGAGCGTAAGAACGCGGAGCTCGAAGAAGCGCAAAGCTTCATTTCGAGCGTCATCGCCTCGGTCTCCGACATCTTGGTCGTCTGCGACGACAAAGGTCTCGTGCTTCAAGCCAATCCCGCCTTCGTCGCCCTGCTCGGCCAAAGCGAGAAGGAATTGACCGGCCAACCGCTGCTCAACCTCGTCGTGACGGAAGACCGCGAATTGGCGCGGCGCCATCTCTGCTCCGGAAACCGGGGCGCGGCAAGCGATTGCGAATTGCGTTTCTTCGCGACCCAAGGACATTCCGATGTCATGGCCATCAATTTTTCCGCAAGATTCGACCATTCCGGCCGTTGCGTCGGCTCCGTCCTGACCGGCCGGCCGATCGGCGAGTTGCGCCGCGCCTAT
>JAKANG010000005.1:0-5621 GCA_021812505.1 Pseudomonadota bacterium | reverse complement strand
GTCGCTTCATAGCGCGCATCTCGACCTGCAACAGGCCCAGCGCAAACTGATCGAACAGGAGAAAATGGCGAGCCTGGGTCGTCTGGTCGCAGGCGTCGCACATGAATTGAACAATCCGATTTCCTTCGTCTATGGCAATGTTCATGTCCTCGACCGCTATCGCAGGACCTTGACCGATTATTTCGCCGAAGAGTCGCGGCTCGATCTCGATGCGTGCGGCGATTTGCGTCGCAAATTCCGTATCGACTCCGTACTCGCCGATCTCGAGCCGCTGATCGAGGGCACGCTGGAAGGAGCCAAGCGGATCAGCGAAATCGTCAAGAATCTGCGGCGCATTTCATTCAACCGCGCGCATGAGGCGCAAAGGATCGATGTCGAACGCCTCGTGACCACGGCGATTCAATGGGCGGCGCGCGCCAAGAAAAATCGGGCCGAAATCGATCTCACCGTCGCGCCGGGCCTCGCGGTTTCCGGCAATGAAGGTCAGATTCATCAGATCGTGGTCAATCTGGTCGATAACGCCATAGACGCCGTGCGCGAGAGAAAGGATCCGAGGATCGAGGTTCGCGCAGGCCTTGCGGGCGACGAGATCGAGATTTCGGTAGCAGACAACGGGCCCGGAATCGCCGATATCGCTTTTGACAAAATGTTCGAGCCTTTCTTCACCACCAAGACAGTCGGCGAAGGCACTGGCCTGGGCCTGTGGATCTCATACGCCATAGCCCGCGAGCACGGTGGCTCGATCACTGCCTCCAACCGGGAGCGCGGCGGCGCGACGTTCGTCCTGCGGCTGCCCGCTGGGAGTTGATGGCGCCCTGCCCTTCATGCTGCCTTCGGCTCGGCGACGATCGAGGGCCGCTTCCAGGGGCGGGACGTCAGGTCCTCGTCGCACGCCCCGGACGCCGAAAGGCAAGCCGCACACGCGAGACCGCGCATATCGAGTCAACGAGCGGGAACAACCTATTCAAGACTTGTTGTCGCGCGCGGGGGCGCGCAACCCGCCGCAGATCAAGGCTTTTGCGCCTCGGTCCTCCGATGCCGATCCTGGCGATTTGAACGCGCTCTCGTTTTAGAAAAACGAACCGGGATAAAGAGCTTTCATGGGTCCCGGAATCATTGACCAGCGTGGCGGACTCCGCGCTCTCGGTCGAGGTAGCGCCGCCAGCCGCCAAGCGCGGTAATCTCGCGCGCGCCTTGCAGCGCATGGCTTTCGCACAGAAAGCCGGTCGCGGCGCGGCCGTTCGCCAGCGTCACCTTGCCGACGCCAAGCGGCGCCGGAATGGCGTTGACGAAACGGCCGAAGGATTCGGCGGGCAGAGACCAGACCTCGACTTCGAGCCCCGGACCGGCGAAGCCCGGCTCGCGGATCAGGCCCGGCTTGGACGGCGTCGTGTCGGGCAAGACGAACAGCCGGTAATCGCCAGCGGTGCGCGTCGCTTCGACAAGAAAGCCGCCTCCATCGGTCAATTCCCGGTTCAGCGGCTGGCCGGTGAGGTGCGCGCCGACCACGACGATCTCGATCCGCCCGTCGTCCGCGGTTTCGGGCGCCAAGGCGACCTTTTCCTTGCCCGCGCCGGCGCCGCAGCCAGACGCCTCGTGGAAGGCGGCGGCGAAAGGCGCGAGAGCATCGTCGCAATGGCCCGGCGCGATCAGGGTCACGCCGAAGGGCAGGCCGTCGCCGCGAAAGCCCGAGGGGACCGCGATCGCCGCCATGGCGCAGAAATTGACAAAATTGGTGTAACGGCCGAATTGCGCGTTGAGCCGGACCGGATCGGCGCGCATCGCCTCGACCTTGTGGATCGTGGGCGCGGTCGGCAGCAGCAGGAAATCGAATTTCTTGGCCACGGCGTCGGCTTCGCGCAACAGCGCCTTGAGCCGGTATTGCCCGCGAAAGGCGTCGGCGGCGGAAAATTCCCGGGCGCTTTCGATCAGGCCGCGCACGGTCGGATCGAGCGCGTCCGGCTGGGCGTCGAGGAAGGGCTCGATCGCCGCCAGACGCTCGGCGAGCCATGGGCCTTCATAGAGCAGCGAAGCGATCGCCAGAAAAGGCGCATAATCGAATTCGACCATCTCCCAGCCGAGGGAAGCCCCACGCGCGACGGCCTGCGCATAGAGCGCGGCGCAATCGCCGTCGCCGTAAAACTCTCGGTCCTTTGCCGCCAGAACGCCGACTCGGGGCTGGGCGCGCAATCCCCTGAGCTCCGGTTCGACAGAATAGGGATCGCGCGCATCGAAACCCTCGATGAGGCGGCGCACGAAAACGCCATCCGCGAGCGAGGCGGCGAAGACATTGACGCTGTCGAGACTGCGGCAGGCGGGAACCACGCCCGCCGCGCTGACGCGCCCCGGCGTCGGCTTGATCCCGACGATATTGTTGAAGGCCGCCGGCACGCGGCCTGATCCCGCCGTATCGGTGCCGAGCGAAAAGGCAACCAGGCCGGCGGCGACAGCGACCGCGGAACCCGAACTCGAGCCGCCCGAAACATATTCCGCGTTGAAAACCGAGCGCGGCGCGCCATAGGGCGAACGGGTTCCATTGAGACCCGTGGCGAACTGGTCGAGATTTGTCTTGCCGACCAGCAGCGCGCCCGCCGCCTTCAGCCTTTCCACCACGGTCGCATCCGCAGCGGGCCGATAGGCATAGGCGGGACAGGCTGCGGTGGTCTCCATTCCGGCGACGTCGATATTGTCCTTGACCGCGTAAGGAACGCCCCACAGGGGCAGGCTCTCGGGATCGGGGGCGCGCGCCAGCAGGTCTCGCGCCGCGGATTGCAGCGCGCCGTCTTCGACGCGCGAAATGAAAATGGCGGGATCGGAACTGGCGTCGACGCGCGCCAGAACCTCATCGACCACATCCCGCACCGCCTCCGGCCTCGCGGCGTAGCGGGCGCGCAGAGCCGCCAGCGTGAACAGCGAGGCCATCACATTTCCTCCAGCGCGCAAACGAGATCGCCCGCGCGCAGGGTCTGACCCGGCGTGACCTGGATGGCTCGCACGATTCCACGCGCGGTCGCGGCGATGGAGATCTCCATCTTCATCGATTCGATGATGGCGAGAGTCTGGCCGACTTCGACGTGGGCGCCTTCCTCCACCATAAGCTTCCAGACATTGCCGGGCGCTTCCGTAAACTGGCCGACGCAGCCGTCGGGAACCTCGCCCCCGGAGCCAAGCGCGGCGGCCGCGTCGTCGAGCGGCGCCTCGTCGATCCTGAGATCGCGCCAGCGCAGACGCTCGGCCTCGAAAGCCGCCTGCTGGCGGCGTTTGAAGCCGGCGATTCCCGCCGCCTCGCGCGCCAGAAAGTTCTTGTAGGCGGCGTAGGAAAATTCCGTCTCCTCGATCTTCAGCGGATAGAGCCCGTGCGGGAAGGCCGCGCGCGCCTCCAGCAGTTCCTCGGCGCTGACGGGGAAGAAGCGGATCTGGTCGAAGAAGCGCAGCAGCCAGGGCGCGCCGAATTCGAATTCGCGCGTGCTGCGCCAAGAGTTCCACATCTGAACGGTGCGGCCGAACAATTGATAGCCGCCGGGCCCCTCCATGCCATAGACGCACATATAGGCGCCGCCGATGCCAACCGCGTTTTCCGGCGTCCAGGTGCGCGCCGGATTATATTTTGTGGTGACGAGACGATGGCGCGGATCGACGGGGGTCGCCACCGGCGCGCCGAGATAGACGTCGCCGAGGCCGAGCACGAGATAAGAGGCGTCGAAGATGATCTTCTTCACCGCCGCCTCGTCGTCGAGCCCATTGATCCGGCGGATGAATTCGATATTCGATGGGCACCAGGGCGCGTTGGGGCGCACCAGCTCCTGATATTTGCGCATCGCCAGCTCGGCCTGCGGATCGTTCCACGACAAAGGCAGATGGACGATCCGGCTCGGCGCCTTCATCGTCTCGATCGAGGGTAGCGAGGCCTCGATCTCGCGCAGGGCGTCGAGCAGTTTCGATCGGGCCAGTCGCGTTGCGTCGTAATGGATTTGCAGCGAGCGTATGCCCGGCGTCATGTCGATTAGACCCGGCGGCTTTTCCGCGCGCACGGCGTCGGCCAGCAATTGCACCCGCATGCGCAGGCCGATGTCGAGCGTCATCTGGCCATATTCGACCAGAAGATTGTCGTCGCCGCTTCGGCGATAGACGACCGGAACTTCGGCCGCGTCAATGCGCCCGACGATTGGCGAACCCAGTTCCTTTGGCGCGCGTTTGACGGTCGGTCCCGCCACCGGATCGGCCGTGCGCGCCACGGCGACGAAGCGCAATGTGTCGCCGGGCTTCAGCTGGCCGAGCTTCCACAGGTCTTCCCGCGCGGTCACCGCCGGGCAGACGAAGCCGCCAAGGCTCGGGCCGTCGGGACCGAGAATGATCGGCATGTCGCCGGTGAAATCGATCGAGCCGATCGCATAGGCGTTGTCATGGATGTTCGAGGGATGCAGGCCGGCCTCGCCGCCGTCGGGACGCGCCCAGGCCGGCTTCGGGCCGACGAGCCGGACGCCTGTCCGCGCCGAGTTGAAATGAACCTCATATTCCGACGCGAACAGGGTTTCGATGTCGTCGTCGAGAAAGAAATCCGGCGCGCCATGCGGGCCATAGACCACCGACAGGCGCCAGTCGCGGGTCAGCGGCGGAATGTCCTCGGGGGCGAGCGCGTGGGGCGCGCCCGCCGGGGCGCCGGCCAGATGCAGCACGTCGCCGGCCTTGAGCGCGCCGGTCGCATGGCCGCCGAAGCGGCCGAGGGTGAAGGCGGCGCGCGAACCGAGGAACAGCGGCGCGTCGAATCCGCCGCGCAGGGCGAGATAGGTCCGCAGGCCCGGCCCGTCCACGGCGCCGATTTCCAGAACCTGCCCGGCGCGCGCCTCGATCGGCGCGTTGTTGGCGATCTCGACGCCGTCGAGCCGCGCCGTCATGCGCGCGCCGACCAGGGCGAACAGGCTGTCGACATTGAACCGCAGGACGGGACCGCGCGCGGTCAGCTCGAGCGCCGCCGTCTTCTCGTCATTGCCGACCACGCGATTGGCGAGGCGAAAACTTTTTTCGTCCATCGGGCCGCTCGGCGGCACGCCGACATCCCAAAGCCCGAGACGCCCCGGCAATTCCTGCAGAGTCGATTGCGCCCCGGGGCTCAGCACGTCGATCGAGCGCGGATGAAAAACGAAATGCGGCAGCACATTGGTCGCGACTTCGCCGCGCGCGAAAAAGTCGGAGCCGACAATGGCGCGCAGATAAGCGAGATTGGTTTCTATGCCGAAAATCCGCGTTTCGCGGAGCGCCGCGCGCAGCTTGGCCAAAGCTTCGTCTCGCGTTTCGCCATGCACGATCAATTTGGCGAGCATGGGATCGTAATTGGCGGTGACTTCGGCGCCCTTTTCGATCCAGCCATCGATCCGCGCGACGGGCGGAAACGTCACCTCCGTCAGCAGACCGGCGCTGGGACGGAAACCGGCCGAAGGATTTTCGGCATAGATGCGGACCTCCATCGCCGCGCCTTTCGGCGCCGGATCGCCGATTCCCGACAAGACATCTTCGCCGGCCGCCTGCCGGACCATCCATTCGACCAGATCGACGCCAAACACCGCCTCCGCGTCCGGCGTCAGCGAGACGTAGAACAGGATCGGCGCCAAGTGGAAGTCGGC
>JAKANG010000377.1 GCA_021812505.1 Pseudomonadota bacterium | reverse complement strand
AAATCGATCAGGTGGCGGGCATGGAGGCGCGCGGCTTCATCCTCGGCGGCGCGGTCGCCCATCAGCTTTCCGCCGGCTTCATCCCGATCCGCAAAAAGGGCAAGCTGCCCCACCAGACGGTTTCCATCGCCTATAGCCTCGAATATGGCGTGGACGAGATGGAAATGCATGAAGACGCCGTGAAGCGCGGCGAGAAGGTCATTCTCGTGGACGACCTGATCGCCACCGGCGGCACCGCCGAAGGCGCGGTGAGGCTGCTGCGGCAGGTCGGCGCCGAAATCGTCGCCGCCTGCTTCGTCATCGACCTGCCGGAACTCGGCGGGGCCCAGAAAATCCGCGATCTCGGCGTGCCGGTGCGCTCGCTGATCGCCTTCGAAGGGCACTGAGCCGCAGGCTTCGCGCAATCCTGACGCGCTAAAAATCCGACGCCCACGCCGCGATGCCGGCGGCGGGCCAGAAATGACGCGCCATGAAAGCCAGACTGCTCTTTGCCCTCGCCATCGCCATTGTCCCCGCTTCGCAGGCGCGGGCGCTGGCCACCAGGGGATGCCGGATCGGCGACGTCTGCGTCATGCAGAGCCCGCTGTTTGGCTGCAAGGATCAGAGCGACATCAAGCATTGGATCGACACTTACGTCGATCAGAACCGCGAGGCGGCGGAAAAATATATCGACGACCGCGTCGTCGCCGGCGAATGCGCGCGCTTCCAGACCGGCGACAAGCTCCTTCTCGTGCGCTATCTCGGCCTGCGCCGGCTCGAAGTCCGCCGCCCCGGGGAGAGCCAGAGCTTTATCATGCTGCTCAAGTGAATTATACCGGTTCCGCTTCCATCTCGCGGAACTGAGGCGTCATGTCGAGCACGCTTTGCGCCATCGTCAAGAACGAGGCGCCCTATCTCGCCGAATGGGCGCTGTTCCATCGCATGATCGGTTTCGACCGCATCGTCGTCTATGAAAACGACAGCAACGATTCCACCCCGGAAATTCTCGGCCGGCTGAAACGGGCCGGCGTCATCGACGAGCATATCGGCTGGAGCAACATCCCGGCCTCGCCGCAGTTCACCGCCTATGTGGACGCGATGCGGAAATGCCGGACCGACTGGATCATGTTCCTCGACGCCGATGAGTTCCTCAATATCAAATCGCGCGCGCCGGTGAACGATTTTCTCGCCGGCGTCGCGCGCGATGTTTCCTGTGTTGCGGTGAACTGGCGCATTTTCGGCTCCTCAGGCCAAACGACTTTTGCGCCGGGCCTGGTGCTCGAACGATTTACCCGCGCCGCTGCGCCGCATCACGCGGTCAACCGCCACGTCAAATCCTTCTTCCGGCCGCGCTACGCCGCCTCCGTCCATATGCACGCCCCTGTCATGGCCACGGGCCGCTCGGCGCTCGCCTCGGGCGAGCCCCTGGCGATGGAGGTCAGAGGCATTTCCGACCGGCTCGACTGGTCGGCGGCCCAGGTCAATCATTATTACGGCAAGTCTCTTGAGGAATACGCCGCCAAGCGCCGGCGCGGCGACGCCTTTCTGCCCAGCGACGACGCCCGGAAATTCGCCAGACATACCGACCAGATGTTCCGCGCCCACGACCTCAACGATGAACCGGACGACAGCCTCGCCTGGATCTTGCCCGAACTCAAACACCGGATTGCGGCCTTCGAGGCCGGCGCCCTTTGCAACGGGCCGATCCGTTCATGAATCATCGTGAAACAGATTAGGGGCCGGAACGAAGGACGCCATGGAGCCGCTGCTCGCCTCCCCCCTGCGCAATCTCTTCGCCGCCATCGCCTTCATGCTCGTCGTGGCGGCGATCGGCGCGCTTGCCTATATGGCGGAAGGATGGAGCGCGGGCGACGCGCTCTATATGGTGGTGCTGACCGTCTATTCGGTCGGTTATGGCGAGGTTCATCCGGTCAATACGCCGGCCCTTCGCGCCATCACCGAGTCATTGATCGTCATCGGCTGCACGGGCATGATTTTCCTGACCGGCAGCATGTTCCAATTGATCGCCGCCAGCCAGATTCAGCAGATTCTCGGAACACGCCGCATGCAGAAGGACATCGACAAGCTCTCCAATCACGTCGTCGTTTGCGGCTTCGGCCGGATCGGACAGATGCTGTGTCATGAACTGAAGGCCGGTCACGCCGATTTCGTCGTCATCGACCATGCCGAGGAGCGCATCGGCGCCGCGCGCAAGGCCGGCTTTCACGTCATCCAGGGCAACGCGACCGACGAGGACGTCATGCGTCAGGCGGGCATCACCCGCGCCCACGCGCTCGCCACCGTGCTGCCCGACGACGCCGCCAATGTCTTCATCACCTTGAGCGCGCGCAGCCTCAATCGCGACCTGACCATTATCGCGCGCGGCGAATTGCCCACGACCGAGCGCAAATTGCTTCAGGCGGGGGCCAATCGCGTCGTCCTGCCCGCCCGGATAGGCGCCGAACGCGTCGCCGAGCTTCTGCTGCATCAGGACGTGGCGCGGCTGATTTCGCGGGCGCGCGGCGGCAATCTCGACCGTCTTGCCTTCGACCTCCAGGGACTTGGCCTCGACATCGAGGTGGCGACGGTCGAAGCGGGGAGCCTTTGCGTCGGCCTGACGATCGAGGGCGTCGAACGCCTCGGCGCCGGCGCCTTTCTTGTCGTCGCGCTGGAACGAAAGGACGGCGCGACTCTCCTGCAACCTGATCCCGACACGCCGGTTCACGACGGCGACGGGCTTGCTTTGGTGCGCCGGCCGGAAAAAGCGCAGAAGATCGAAGAGCTTTTCTCCGCGCCCGTCGCCCAGACCTAGCCCGCGCCTTGACGATGGGAGCCTTGCCCCGGCAATTGATTGTCGGCGCGAAGCGGGGAATCATGGCGCCGCGCGCGAAACGCAGGGGACGGCGAAAAATGACGCGATGGGGCCGATGGGCGGGCGCGAGTCTTCTGGCGCTGGGATGTCTTGGCGGCGCGCAGGCGCAGCAGAAAACCGTCAACATTTATAACTGGACCGATTATATCGGCCCCCACGTCATTCCCGGCTTCGAAAAAGAAACCGGAATCAAAGT
>JAKANG010000376.1 GCA_021812505.1 Pseudomonadota bacterium | reverse complement strand
GTCGCTTCCAGCCATCGCGCTCGATCTGAAACAGGACCCGATCGCGCTGAAACTGGCCCTGACCTCCTACCTCCTGGCCCAGGCCGTCCTCATCCCCGCTTCGGGCTGGGCGGCGGACCGATTCGGGACAAAGCGGGTTTTCCGCTCGGCAATCGCCGTTTTCACCCTCGGCTCGATTTTCTGCGGCCTGTCCAGCACCCTGCCCCAGTTCGTCGCCGCCCGGATCTTCCAGGGCTGCGGCGCGGCGATGATGACGCCGGTCGGCCGCCTGACCCTTTTCCGCTCGATCGACCGCAGGGAGATCGTGCGCGCCATGGCCTTTCTGACCATGCCCGCGCTGATCGGCCCGATTCTCGGCCCGCCGCTGGGCGGCTTCATCTCGACCTACTTCCACTGGAGGTGGAATTTCTGGATCAATGTGCCGGTCGGCGCGGCGGGCGTGGTCCTGGCGAGCCGATATATCCCCGACATCCGCGACGAGAACGTGTCGCCCTTCGACCGCAAGGGCTTCGCCCTGTCCGGGCTTGGCCTGTCGAGCCTGATTTTCGGCCTGACGGTGCTGGGGCGCCATTTCGTTTCCCTTCGCGTCAATCTGGCCCTGATCGCCGCCGGCGCCCTTCTCGTGGCCCTCTATATCCGGCACGCCACGAGCTTCGCCAATCCGATTCTCGATCTGCGCCTCCTGCGCGTAAGAACCTACTGGGCCAGCGTGGTCGGGGGATTCCTGTTCCGAATCGGCGTCGGCGCCACGCCTTTCCTTCTGCCCTTGATGCTCCAGCTCGGATTCGGCATGACGCCTTTTGCATCGGGCATGACGACCTTCGTCGCCACCGCCGGCGCCCTGGTGATGAAAGCGACCGCACAGACCGTCCTGACTCGATTCGGCTTTCGCGCGACGCTTTTGTTCAACGCCTTGATCAGTTCCGCCTTTCTCGCCCTCAGCGGCTTTTTCAACCCCAGAACGCCGCAGGCGATTCTGCTGCTTGCGCTTTTCGTCGGCGGCTTCTTCCGCTCCCTCCAGTTCACCGCCTTGAACGCGTTGGCTTTCGCGGACATCGCGCATGAGCGCATGAGCAGCGCGACCAGCCTGTCGTCGGTCGCTCAACAGCTGGCCCTGTCCTGCGGCGTCGCCGCCGCCGCCGCGGTTGTCGAGACGACCCGCCGTTTGTCGCCGGGCGGCGCGATCGGCTACCAGGATTTCCCGCCGGCCTTTTTCGTCGTCGCCGCGATCTCCGCGGCCTCCGCGCTGACCTTCCTGCGCCTGCCCCACGACGCCGGCGCCGCGCTCGCCGGCGCGCCGGCGGTCAGGAATAGCGCCGACGCAAAAAACACGCCATTTTAGCGTCACAGTTTGCCCGAAAATTTATCACAAGAAGCAATTCGCGGCCTGGGATTCGGAGATCGCTCCATATTTCGGCCACAGCCTGGGTGATAGCCCTTGAGTCCGGAAATGTATAGTTTACGAAAATCATGCGACCGTTATGACATGAGATAGCCGTTTTGTCGCCATAAATGGCTGACGCATCCCACGCGCGCCACGTTAAAAGAAATGTAGCCATTTATGTTTTCGGTATGGCTAATAAATGGCAAATTTTACATACAATCCGCGATCCTTAATCAATTATCAAATTTTCGTCATTGATTGTGTTTACGCCGCGTCTCCGCCAGCCCCCGGCGAATACGCTATCCCAGTGAGGCACTTTTGCAACATGCCACGACAATCAGGCTGACAGCGGCTTTTTCGGCTGGCCTTGATCGGACCGCCGAATTAAGTTCCCGCCACGTTAACCGCTTGCGGTCGTTTTGGCCTTAACAAGGAAGGAAAATTCAATGCGCACTCTTCTTCTCTCCACGGTCGCTTTTGCGGCGCTGGCGGGCTCGGCTTTCGCGGCTGACCTGCCGTCGCGCAAGGAAGCCCCGGTTTACGTCGCTCCGACCCCGGTTTTCTCCTGGACCGGCTTCTACGTCGGCGCCGACATCGGCGGTTCGTTCGCTTCGACCAGCCTGGCTAACGTCGCCAACGGTTGGACCTCGAACTCGCTGAACACCTCGGGCGTCATGGGCGGCGGCTACGTCGGCTACAACTACCAGATCAACAATTTCGTCCTCGGCCTCGAAGGCGACTTCCAGGGCACGTCGAACAACCAGACCAGCACCTATTTCGCGCCGGTCAGCTTCGGCCCGATCCTCGCGGGCGACGTGATGCAGCAGAAGTCGGCCCTGAACTGGCTGGCGTCGATCAACGGCCGTCTCGGCATCGCCTATGACCGCGCCCTGTTCTACGCCATCGGCGGCGCGGCCTGGGGCGGCGCCACCGCTTCGCTGGCGGATGTGAGCGCGGGCCTCTTCTTCCCGCAGAGCACCACGGCCTCCGGCTTCGACGTCGGCGGCGGCGTCGAATACGCCTTCACCCCGAACTGGGTGGGCCGCGTCGAATATCGCTACTACGACTTCGGCAACAACAACATGTTCGTGGCCCCCGCCGTCACGCCGTTCCGCCTGCAGAACTCGGTCAACAGCTTCCGCCTCGGCCTGGCTTATCTGTTCAGCAACCCGGCGCCGGTCGTCGCCAAGTACTGAGATCGAAACGGATCTGGAAACTCTCCCGATCGGCCCGGTCTAACGACCGGGCCTTTTTTTGTCCTATTGCGGAACGTCATAACGAATTGAAACACAAATGGCTTTGGCGTGAGGACGCCTACTTCCGAGACATTTTTGCAACATCGGCCAACAATCTGCTTCGATTGGCCTTTCCATTCTGGACTCGTCGGACGGCGGGGGCTAGTTTCGATCAACGGTCGTGATTGGCGTTTGGCCATTTATACATATGAAGGAAAATCAAATGCGCGCTCTTCTTCTCTCCACGGTCGCTTTTGCGGCGCTGGCGGGCTCGGCTTTCGCGGCTGACCTGCCGTCGCGCAAGGAAGCCCCGGTTTACGTCGCTCCGGCTCCGGCTTTCTCCTGGACCGGCTTCTACGTCGGCGCCGACATCGGCGGCTCGTTCGCTTCGACCAGCCTGGCTAACGTCGCCAACGGTTGGACCTCGAACTCG
>JAKANG010000375.1 GCA_021812505.1 Pseudomonadota bacterium | reverse complement strand
TAAGGATCGTGCGCCATCTTATCGCGCGCGAAACGTCCGCGAGCGTCACCCAGGTCGCGCGCGAACTGGGGCTGAACGCCAGCACCTGTTTCAACCTTCTGCGCACGCTGGTGCATGAAGGCCTCGTCGTCTTCGATCCCGTGACCAAGGTGTACGGCCCCGGCTACGGCCTGATCGAACTGGCGCGCGGCAGCATCGACCGCATCTCCCATACCCACCTGATCCATCCCGAACTGGAGCGCGTGGCCGCCGAGTACCGGGTCACCGCCTCGCTGTGGCAGCGCGTCGGCAGCGACCGCGCCGTGCTGGTCGATTTCGCCGATTCGGCCACCACCATCCGCCTGCACATGGCGATCGGGCAACGGCTGCCGCTCTACGTGGCGGCGCTGGGACGATGCTTCATGGCGGAAGCCAATCTTTCCCGCGCCGAAATGCGCGAAGCGTTCAAGGCGCTGCGCTGGCAGAACCCCCCGTCGTTCGCCGACTACGCGCGGCAGGTAGATGAGGTGCGCGTCAACGGCTATGCCGTCGACCGCGAAAATTTCGTCAGGGGCGTCACCACCATCGCCGCGCTCATCCGCGGCCCCGACGGCAAGGCGGCGATGACGATCTCGGTGGTCGCGCTGACCGCCCAACTTGGCGAGGCCGCCCTGCAACGCCTCGCAGCCGACCTCCGCGACACCACTGTACGCCTCTCGGCCCAGATCCGGGATGGAGGCCGCGGCGCGCCGTCGCAGCCGCCTTCCCCGCCGCCGCCGGCCCGCCTTCCCAGACGACCGCGTCAGTCGCAGGGCAGACCAAGATCACGCGCGATCGCGCGCAGCTGAATCTCCCAGCTTCCCACCGTCACCGGCGCCACCAGGGCGTCAAGCGCCATACGCATGGCGGGCAGTTCGTCGGTCAGGCCCCAGCCGCCTCCCACGTGCAGGGCGGTCTGGGTGACGCGCACCACCGCCTGGGTGGCGAAGAGCTTGGCCGCCGAGACATCGCGCACCACGTCCGCGATCGGCACGCCGCGGTCCCAGGTGCGCGCCGCGTGGTAGGTGAGGTGCCGCGTCGCCTCGATGTCGACATGCGCCTGCGCCAGCGAAAAGGCGATGGATTGGTTGGCGCCGATGGGACGGCCGAACTGATGGCGCACCTTGGCATAGTCGAGACCCCAGGCGAGCGCATGTTGCATGTGGCCCAGCCAGCGCGCCGCCACCATGATCCGTTCGCGGTTGAAACCCGCCATGATTTCGCCGAAGCCGGCATCGATACGGCATGATTCGGGCACGCGCACATTGTTGAAAGCGACCCGGTAGGTCGGCGCCGGACGGTTGACGTGCGTTTCGATGACCTTCGTGGCGACGCCGGGAAGATCGCGCTCGACGGCGAAAAAGCGAAATCCCTTCCGCCCCAGCGACGGATCGGTCTGTGCCAGGGTAACCAGAACGTCGGCATCGCCACCGAAGGTAATGAACGACTTAAGGCCGTCGATGATCCAGTCGCCGCCGTCGCGCCGCGCCGTCGTCTTGATGTTCTGGATGTCGTTGCCGGCTTCGGGTTCGGTGACCGTGATCGCGACCATGGATTCGCCGGCAATGACGCGGCGCACGATCTCGTGGTGCTGGGGAGCGCCCCAGTCATAGAGAATCGAGCCGGCGACGTTCTGCACCAGGATGGACAACACCAGGTTGGGGTTGATCTTCGCCAGTTCCTCGATGACGATCGCCTCCTCGACGCAGCCCAGCGCCGCGCCGCCCACCGCCTCGGGCGCGGCCACGCCGATCAGTCCGGCGCGACCGGCCGCTTGCAGGAATTCGCGAGGAAAGCGGTGCGTGCGGTCGGCCTCCTCCCAGCGCGGCGCCGCCTCCGCTTCGGCGAAGCGGCGACAGGTTTCCCGGAAGAGTCCCTCATCGACCGAATTCCCCGGCCGGCGCGTCACGATTGCCGACATGCGTCCTCCCCTGATCGGGCGAGCCCAGGTTGACTCGCGAATACGCCTGCTGATATACAATATTCTTGGTAGGAAGTACTATTCTCGATAGCGAATGGCGGGAACCCGTGCGGCAGGAAATCGATTCCAGGCAAGTCTGCGCGCCGTCGGCGCCACGCCACAGGATGGGTTGAGCATGTCCGGCTACGAAACCATCCGCTACGAGGTGACCGACGGCGTCGCGCTGGTGATGCTGAACCGGCCCGAGGCGCGCAACGCCCTCGATCTCGCCATGCGTGCCGAACTGGGGGAAGTGGTGGCGCGCGTGCGCGATGACGACGCGGTGCGGGCGGTCGTCATAGCCGGCGCCGGCGGCTCGTTCTGTTCCGGGGGCGACCTCAAAAGCCTTAGCGAGGAGAAGCGCCCGACCGAGCGCAACCGCGACCGCGTCCGCCGCCTGCACTTCTGGTTCGACCATCTGGTCAATCTCGAAAAGCCGGTGGTGGCGGCGGTCGACGGTCCGGCCTTCGGCGCGGGATTCGCGCTGGCGCTGGCCTGCGACTTCGTGTTGGCCACGCCGCGCGCCCGGTTCTGCGCCGTGTTCGGGCGCATCGGCCTGGTTCCCGATCTCGGCGCCCTCTATTTGCTTCCGCGCATCGTCGGTCTGCAACGCGCCAAGGACATCGTCTTCACGGCGCGAGTGATCGAGGCGAAGGAAGCGCAGGAACTCGGCATCGTCTACAGCCTGCATTCCAGCGACGAACTCCTGGCGGCGGCCCTGGCGTTCGCCGGCCGTTTCCGCCACGCCTCTACGACCGCTATCGGCATGGCCAAACTGGCGCTGAACCAGTCGTTCCACCTCGACCAGAAGGCGATGGCCGAAATGGAGTCCTACGCGCAGGCGGTGGCCATCGACACGGCCTATCACCAGGAGGCGGTGGCGCGCTTCGTCGCGAAGCAACCCCTGGCATTCGACTGGGAGCGGCTGTCCGCTCCGGACAAGGACGACAAGGCATGACGCTGGCCGCGGTCATCTCGGGCGCGGCGGACACCGCCGTCGGCCGCCTCGAAGGTTCGAGATGCCTCGGCCTGGAGGAGGCGGCGGCCGCCGCCGCCCTCGCCGACGCCGGCCTGCCGGCGGAT
>JAKANG010000374.1 GCA_021812505.1 Pseudomonadota bacterium | reverse complement strand
GCAGCTTGTGCGGCCGGGTTCGTAATCGACGCATTCCCGTTCCATGATACGCAACGCATCGGCCCGGCTCATCCCGGTTTCAAAGTCCCGGACCCGATAGGCGATGCTGTCCGCAAGACAAAAGGACGGGAAGCAAACGACACATCCCCACGCCGTCAACGCCAGCATCTTCACCATAACGAGGTCTTTCGACAGCCTGCCTTTTTTTATCAGCCTGTCAGCTAAACCGTCCCTCGTCAACGGCGCTGGCGTTCCGTCTCCAGGAGCCTCGTCATCGGCGTCGATCCACGCGGAACGACCGGCTGAACCGCATTTTTCGCATCGCCCCGCCGGCCTCTCATTTCCCGCCATCGGCGCCGCAACAGGGCTCGCGCGTGATCGCGATGTCGGCGCGGCCAGCGTTGTTTTCATAGAAGGCCGTGAACTTCAGCCCGAGAAAGGCCGGCAGGACATCGTTGACATAGACATAGAGTCGGCCGCGCGCTGGCGCAGCGAAACGCGCGACGAAAGTGTCTTCTCCAGCCTGCATGGCGAGCAATTCCTGTCGCGCCCGATCCGCTCCGGGCGCCGCCGTATAGGGCTCGTCGAGCGCGAGGCGCTTTTCGACCTCGATCCGATCCCTCGCCGAAGTAGAGGGGCGCGGCAGGACGCCATTGATCGGCGTGAGCGGAAACTCCGCCGCCGCGCGTTCGCCGATCTGCGCGATGGGCGCGAACCAATCCGCCCGCCACCAGCGCCGGAACGGCAGGCCGGCGCGAAAGGCCCAGCCGCACGCCTTGAAGCCCGCCGGCGGCGCGTAAACAGTCTGGTCGGCGAAAGGCTCGGTCTGCTTGATCTTGATCAGGTAGGTCGCGCCGGACGTCACCTCCACGCCGGTGTCGAAACAGGGGCTGGCGGGCGTGAAGCCTCGAACGATCGTCGTCGCGCCGTCTTTCAGCGCCAGGCCCGGGCCGGGACTGACCGGGCGACAGATCGCGCCGGCGGCGTTGAGCGCGTTGACGCTGGCGCGGCTGATGAAGGTGGCCGCCGCCAGGTAAATGGCGAACACCCCCAGCGCAAAGAAAACCCGTTGCGTGGCGAAATTCGCCAGCCGGTTGACGATCCTCGACTTGCGGAAACGGCGGGTCCATGTCTCGCCGCCCGCGAACTCGCTTTCCGGAACCGCCTTGCGCGTGGAAAACCAAGCGTCATGGGCGTAGTCGCGAATTCGGTCGCGCAGCGCGCAGCTTCGCAGGTAGAAAGACAGGATCACGCCCAGACTGATCGCGCCGCTGAAGGGGTGCTGGGCGAGGAAGTCGAACCACGGCTTGACCGCGGCCGGCATGATCGGCGCGACGGCGCCGAAGGTCGACCGCGCCATGGCGGCAAAAGAACCATCGAGAGACTGGAGCATCCCGCCGGCGGACGGGCTTGAACCGCCGTCCGAAACGTCGAAGTTCAAGGCGGGCAGCGCCACGAACCAGAGCGTCGCGAAGACGAGGAGAAAATAAACGACCCGCCTCCGCCAGATGAGATCCCTGACCCGGGACATGAATTTCTCGGGCGGAACCTCCAGCTTCAGCGCGTCGGTCAGGGCGTCGCGCGTTTCGGCGGCGGCGGCTACGAAAGCGCGCGCCTGTTTGGGCGGAACCGGACATTCCACCACGTCGCGGCTGGGCAGCAGGATTTTGATATGGCGCGGCAGCACCAGCGGCGCATAGCCGTCGCAACCCGAAACGATGCGCTCGACCACCGAATGATGGACGACGGGCGGGCCTCCGTCGGCCACACCCGTTCCGATCTTGCGCGGACCATAGCGATAATAGACCGACAACCCGGCGCGCGAATCGTGCAGCGGCGCCGTCGGAGAGACCTGCTGGCTCCATTCCTCGAGCGGGCCGGCGCGGAAATCCAGCCCCTGATCGCGCGCCTCCCCCGCCATCCACAGCAGCGGCGCAAAACTCGCCCCGCCGTCGGGATAGCCGCCGCCGACATCGGAATGGACGCCGGAAAACCACACCTCGCGGATGTCGGTCGCGGGCTGTCCGCAGGGATCATGTTTCGGACGCGGGCTCTGATCCATCCGCAGCGGATGGAAAGTCGTGCGCTCGTCGTCCAGCGACAGGGCGTGACGCGCTACCCGCACGCCGCAGGCGATGCGGTGATTGCGGAAGGAGATCGGCCAGAGCGCGTAATCCACCGCCCTGCGCAATTCCTCGATCGGAACGCCGAAGGCTTCGACCGTGTCGAACAGGCCCATGAAGGCGAGGGAAATCTCCTTGCGCTCCGGCTGCGCCCGGTCGCGCTCGACCAAAACTTCGGAATGGAGGGGGGCGCCGGCCAGCCGCCGCGAGGCCCGGATGAGAAAATCGCGCAGGCGCCGCGTCAACCAGACGAGGGGCGACATTTTCGTCCACTCGAAAGGCGCGCTGCGCTCGCGATAGGCGCGCCAGGCGCCCATGACATTGCGGTCCATTTCGGCGTGACTGACGGCGCCGTCGCCGATCTTGCTCGGCATCAGGCCCTGCGAGGCGATCATCGCCGCCAGCGTGCGGATGGTGAAACTGCCGCGGCTAAAGCCGAAGAGATAGACCTCCGCGCCCGCGTTCCAATTCCAGCACAGGAATCGGTAAAGCTTGCGCACGTTGGCGGGCACGCCGAAGCCCGTCGCCGCGTCGATCATCGCGACAAGCCAGATTTTGGACGTGCCGACGCCGGGAATATAATGAGTCTCGATGTCCGGATCGGCGGCGTCGAGCGCCTGATAGAGCCGCCAGACATTGGATTCCTGCTCGGTGAAGGCGTTGCCGGTGCCGTCGGCGAAAAGGACGATCTTCTTCGTCATGACGCCCCCTAATCGCTTACGCGCCGCCGTCCGCCCGGCTGCGCCTGAAAATACATTCATGCAAGTTTGCGCCTGAAATCGGTGAATGGCAAAGCGAAGTCCGCCGCGACCGCTCGCGACCTCCCGACGTCCTCGGCGCGCCGTCGTTGCGCCCACGGCTTTCGCGGTATAGATGCTGGCGCCGGCGGCATGAATGCGGACGTGGCGAAACTGGTAGACGCAGCAGACTTAAAATCTGCTTCTCAT
>JAKANG010000373.1 GCA_021812505.1 Pseudomonadota bacterium | reverse complement strand
TGAACGACCGGCCGGGGAACATATCCACCTCGATGTCGACCGGCTGGCCCGGACGCACGTCAGTGAGCTGCGTCTCCTTGTAATTGGCGACGATATAGGCGGCTTCGGTCGGCACCACCGACATCAGCTGCGTGCCCGCCTGCACATATTGGCCGACGCGCAATGCGCGGGCGCCGACCGCGCCGTCGACCGGCGCGACGATCGTCGTATAGGACAGGTTCAACCGGGCTTGGTCGCGCACCGCGACGGCGTGAGCAAGATTGGCCTCAGCCTGCGCCCGTTCGGCCTTCAGCACGTCGAGCTGTTTGGTCGCATTGCCGAGCGACGCCTCGTCGCGCGCGACATTCGCGCGGGCGGCGAGAACGCGCGAGCTTGCGGCCTGGGCGTTCTGAACGCTGCCGAAACCGGATTTCGCCAGATCCGCATAGCGGCTGTTTTCCTGCTCGGCGAACGTCTCGCCGGCCTGATCGGAAGCGAGCGTGGCGCGGGCCGCCTCAATCGCCGACGCCTGGGCGTTCAAGCCGGCCTGCTTGTTGGCGATGGCCGCCCTGGCGGCGGCAATATCGGCTTCGGCCTGTTCGAGCGCAACCTTGAAATCCCTGTCGTCGATGCGGGCCAGAACCTGGCCGGCCTTGACGCTTTCATTGTCGCCAACCAGAACGGCGGCGATATAGCCGGCCACTTTCGGCGCAATCGTCGTGCTGTCGGCTTTCACATAGGCGTCATCGGTCGAAATCTGGAAACGGCCGACGGTCCAGTACTGATGGCCGAAATAAGAGGCCGCCGCGATCGCTCCCGCCGCGGCGCCGACCATCAGGGTCCGACGCAGAAAAGCCCTGACATCGAACCTCGGCGCGGCTGCCGGCTGTTCGACGCCGGCGCCGCCGCTGTGGAAATTCGCGACGCCGCCGAGGATTTCGTCGGCGTTCTGGGCGAAGCCGCCGTCGAGCGCCCGCGCGGCCTGATCCTGCAACATCGCTTTGCTCCCGTTTCGGCGCCGGACAGGGTCGGCTTGCCGCTAATTAGGAAATATGATATTTTCCAAAATACGCTCGAAGAGGGACCTGTCAATCGGATTTTGGAAAATGGGTCTTGTTGAAAATGCAAAAGACGGCTGCCGCGGTCGAGGAAGGCCGCAAATCCGGCCCGACGCCGAGACTTTGGCCTTGATCGTCGATGCGGCGGGCGATGAGTTCCGCGCCAATGGCTATGCCGGCGCGTCGATGTGCGCGGTGGCGCAGCGCGCCGGCGTATCGACCAAGACGCTTTATCGTCTGGCGCCGGGCAAAAGCGAACTGTTCAGAAGCATCGTCGACAAGCGCATTGGCGAATTCATGGTCGAAATCGACGAAAAGGCCCTCGAGTCCCAAGGGCTCGAAGCGGCGCTGGAGTCGCTGCTCTTCGCCATTGGGCGACTGACGCTCGATCCGAAGACCATCGCCTTGTTTCGGCTGGTCATTTCCGAAAGCGAGCGGTTTCCCGAAATCGGGAGGACCTTTTATGAAGCGGCCATACGGCTGGTCAACGAACGGCTGGAGCGTTGGCTGGCGGCGCAACGCCGAAAAGGCCTTATCGATATCGACGATCCGCATCTGGGCGCCGAATTTCTGCGCGGCGCGATGATTCTCGATCCCCAGCGCGGCGTCATGCTGGGGCAGCTCGCCCCCCCGACCGAGGCCGAAATCGCCGCGCGAGCGAAGGCTTGCGCCAAGCTCTTCTTGCGCGGCTGGGCGAAAGCGCGGGAATAGAAACCCTCACCTTCACAGCGGCCCCTTCGGAACGAACTCGCGAACAGTGCGAACCAGCCCAAACCTGCCATTCCCCCGACGACCGCCGCCTGCGCGAAGCCGAAGCTGAAATCGAGCCGCTACAAACCCTCGCTCTCGCGCGCCAACTGAAAATGCAAGGCCTCGCACATCAAGGAATAAGCCGCGCGGGTGCCGGCGAGGATGTAGCCGTCGACGCCGTAGAGGAAGACGCGGTTGAGGAAGAAGACGCGCAGGAAATAAAGCGGCGGGTTGACGACGAGCTTGAACAGCGACGCCTTCTTGCCGCGCAAAATTCTTTGCTGCGCCTTGAGCCGGGCGTAAGTGGCCTCTTTCAGGATCTGCTGGTCGATGCGCAGGGCGCGGTCGTGGCGCAGCAGGCCCTTTCTTGCATCGAGAATCCGGCCCTCGGCGACCAGCCCCTCATGCACCAGCGCGCTTTCGTCGAAGCGCACCTTGTCGCGGCGCGCGAGCCGAATGATCCGTTCGGGCTTGGTCGCTTTCGGCGGAACATTTTCTTGGCCATAGATCGCCAAAGGCCGGCGCAGTTTCCAGCCGACGACGTCCGGCGGCGCGGCGATCAGCGCGGGCAAGGAGCGGCGCAAGTCGTCATCGAGCCATTCGTCGGAATCGATGCTTAGGACCCAGTCTCGCGTCGCCTGCTCCCAAGCGAACTGCTTCTGTTTCGCATAGCCCGGCCAGTTGCGCTCGATCAGCCTGATCGGCCAGCCGCGCGCGATGAAGCCGCGCACGATGTCGAGCGTCGCGTCCGTCGAGCCGGAATCGACCACGACGATTTCCGCAAAGCCGTTCAGGCTCGCGATGCACTTGCCGATATAGCCGCCCTCGTTCTTGCAGATGATCGTCGCCGACAGCGGCAGCGGCGCGGCGCCGTCGAAACCTGGAAGTTCTCCGGCGCCGACAGGAATCTGGGCGCCATTCGCCAACTGGAAATCAAGCGACTCGGTCAGGAAAGCAGAAAGCTGCCCGGCGCGGGCGTCGATAAAACCGGCCACGCCGGCCGAGGCGCGGCCTTCGAGCCAGGCGCGCAAAAAGGCGAGCGACGGGCCGAAAACCAGCCGCGCGAGACTGGGCTCGTCGCCCGCAGCGAAACGCATTTCCGCCGTTCTCCGCGCCTGAAGCGCCGCTTCCGCGACCCGCGCGTCGAGCCGCAAGGGCTGTTGACTCATCTCAAGCCTGCTCCTCATGCGGCGCCAAAAGAAACTTTCCCCATGAATTTGTCAAAGCAAGCCGCTGACAGGGCGCAAATGGCGGATTAAAAGCAGCGAAGCGCGGCCGCGAAACGTTCCATGTC
>JAKANG010000372.1 GCA_021812505.1 Pseudomonadota bacterium | reverse complement strand
CGGCCCGTCGTCGAAGACATGGCCGAGATGGCCGCCGCATTGGCTGCAATGGACCTCGGTGCGGACCATGAAATGGCTGAGGTCGCGGCTGGTCTCGATGCTGCCTGGCAGGGGGTCGAAAAAGCTCGGCCAGCCGGTGCCGCTGTCGAATTTCTCGTTTGCGCGGAACAGCTCCTGGCCGCAGCCCACGCAACGGAACACGCCGGGACGCTTCTCATGGTTGAGCGCGCAGGAGCCCGGCCGCTCGGTGCCATGGCGGCGCAGAACGTCATATTGCTCGGGCGTGAGCCTGGCGCGCCATTCCTCGTCGCTGAGCGCAACCTTGAAAATCTTCGACGACATGGGGGTCTCCCGGCGGAACAGCCTATAAATAGAGCGATTTCGCGCCGCAACAAGCGGGGGCCGGCAGAGGCGCGTTGCCAGCGCTAAGGAAATCGGTCTAAACAGCTTGGCGCCCTTCCGGGCCAGGTGGGGCCGGTAGCTCAATGGTTAGAGCCGGCCGCTCATAACGGTCTGGTTGGGGGTTCGAGTCCCTCCCGGCCCACCAACCGCTCGTTTTCCGGCCCTTGGCGCCCCATTACGGAAGAGTCGAAAAATTTTCATGGCGCGCTTGCGGGCAAGCGGCGCCGCCAGTATGTTCCGCCCGCAACGCCGGCCAGGCCGGACATTGGGGCGTCGCCAAGCGGTAAGGCAGCGGATTTTGATTCCGCCATACGGAGGTTCGAATCCTCCCGCCCCAGCCAGAACCTGTCCCATCGCGCTCGAACCCCCGTAACTGTCGATGGACGACGCTCCTCCAGCCCGGGGCCCCAGAGGTCGCGCCGCCTGTATCTCGGAGAGAGGGCGGGGGCTTGTGCGGAAAATATGTCGTCGCGCCGGTGGACGATCCTTGTCCCGTGTTGGCGGCGATCGCAGGCTTCATGTCATTTGGCGTTCTGAATTTGACGCCGGATATTGTCGCCGTGGCGATCGTTGACGATCAAAAAGCGCGGGCGCAACATTCGCGCTCTGAAGCTTGACCCAAAAAGGCGGGTGATGCCAACGGAACCGGTCTGGCTGCGCTGGGCGCCAGGGATCCTGACTGTACGAAACTATCAAGCCTCATGGCTTCCCCACGATCTTGTCGCGGGGGCCGCTCTGGCGGCCATGCTGGCGCCGGTTGGCGTCGCTTATGCCGTGGCCTCGGGCCTGCCGGGCATCGTCGGTTTGTACGCGACCATCGTCCCCCTGCTCGCATATGCGTTGTTCGGCCCCAGCCGCATTCTCGTGCTGGGTCCCGATTCGTCGCTGGCCGCCGTGATCCTTGGCGTTACAGCTCCGCTCGCCGCCGGCGACCCAGTCCGCGCCGTCGCGCTCGCGAGCGCCATGGCCATAGTGTCCGGGAGCGTCTGCGTCATTGCGGGCGCGGCGCGGCTTGGCTTCGTCACCGAGTTGCTCTCGAAGCCGATCCGCTATGGCTATATGAATGGCATCGCTCTGACCGTCTTGGTCAGTCAGCTGCCCGAATTATGCGGCTTTCCCGCGAAAAATGAAGGACTGGTTCGCAGAGTCTGGACGACCGGCGGCGAAATCGCCGCGGGAAAAACCAACTGGGTGGGCTTTGCGCTCGGGGCAGGCGTGCTCGCCCTTGTTCTCGCGCTCAGGAATTACAAGCGCGTTCCCGGCGTTCTGATCGCCGTCGCCGGCGCGACTTTGACTGTCGGGGGCTTCGGGCTCGACGAAAGATTCGGGGTCGCGGTGCTCGGCGCGCTGCCCAGAGGCCTTCCCGGGTTTGTATTTCCGATCATCGGGCCTGATGCGGTCGTCCCCGTTGTCGCGGGCGGTTTCGCTGTCGCCATGGTTTCATTCGCCGACGCCAGCGTCCTGTCGCGCGCCTATGCCGCACGGTTAAAGCAAAATGTCGATCCGAATCAGGAAATGATCGGTCTCGGCGCGGCCAATCTGGCCGCGGGTTTTTTCCAGGGCTTTCCCATCAGCAGCAGTTCGTCGCGCACGCCTGTCGCGGAAGCGGCGGGGGCGAGAACGCAGCTCGCGAGCGTCGCCGGCGCCCTCGGCATCGCCGCGCTCCTGGTTTTCGCGCCAAACCTGCTGGAAAACCTCCCCAATTCGGCTCTAGCGGCAGTCGTGATCGCGTCCGCGATCGGCCTCATCGAATTCAAGGATCTGGCCCGGATCTATCGCATCCAGCGCTGGGAATTCTGGCTGTCCATGGCCTGTTTCGCCGGTGTCGCGATTCTCGGCGTCATTCCTGGAATAGGTCTCGCCGTGGTGGCGGCGGTGATCGAATTCCTCTGGGATGGCTGGCGGCCCCACTCGGCTATTCTGGGGCGCGCGGAAGGCCTGAAGGGTTATCACGACATCCGCCGCCATCCCGAGGCGCGTCAAATACCGGGTCTGGTGCTATTCCGATGGGACGCGCCGCTCTTTTTCGCCAATGCTGAATTCTTCAGGGAGCGCGCCCTGGCGGCGGTGGCCCAGGCGCCGAGCCCGGCGCGCTGGCTGGTGATCGCCGCGGAACCTGTCACAAGCGTGGACGTCACCGCGGCCGATGCGCTGGCCGAATTGGACAAGGCCTTGCAGGACGCGGGGGTCGAATTGTGCTTCGCCGAATTGAAAGGCCCCGTGAAGGACAAGCTGAAACGCTTTGGCCTTTTCGCCCAGATCGGCGAGCCGTCGTTTTTTCCGACCGTCGGCGCCGCAGTCAGCGCCTATCTCGACCGTCACCCTGTTGCGAAGGTTGACGGCGAAGAACACGAGAGCTGAGGCGGCGACGAATCGATCGGTCTTCGTCTCGACCTGCCCGCCCGCGTGGCATGAAGCGCCCCGGCGGTCGTTTCCGCAGATCGCCCATGGGGCCGCGACCGGTCAGCCCCGCGATGGCCCGAATGTTGGGCGAGGTTCGAGCGGTGGTGTGGTAAATCAATGCCCGGTTCCGTGGGGCAGCGTTGAATCGAAGCGTCGAAAGGCTTTTCCACATGCCGCAAATCGTCTTTTCGTCGCGGAGCCTGAACAAGACCTATCAGGTTGGCAGCGTCGAGGTCGCCGCGCTGCAAGGGCTTGATCTGGATATTTACCAAGGCGAGTTCA
>JAKANG010000371.1 GCA_021812505.1 Pseudomonadota bacterium | reverse complement strand
AAGCGCCGCACCGGCTACATGACCCAGGCCTTCTCGCTTTATGCCGACCTGACCATCCGCGAGAATCTCGAATTCATCGGTCGCATCTACGGGCTCGACGACCCGTCGGCGCGGGCGCGCGAGGCGCTCGACCAGCTCGGCCTGACCGGGCGCGCCGACCAACTCGCCGGCGAATTGTCGGGCGGCTGGAAACAGCGCCTGGCGCTCGGCGCCTGCATCATGCCGCGTCCGCAATTGCTGTTGCTCGACGAGCCGACCGCCGGCGTCGATCCCAAGGCGCGGCGCGATTTCTGGGACGAAATCCACCAACTCGCCCATGAAGGCCTGACCGTTCTGGTCTCGACCCATTACATGGACGAGGCCGAACGCTGCCACGAGATCGCTTATATCGCCTATGGCCGTCTCCTGGCGCAGGGCACGACGACGGAAATCATCGCCCAATCCAATCTGTCGACCTATGTCGTCTCCGGCGCCGATCTGGGCGACCTTGCCGAAACGCTGAAGCACACGCCCGGCGTGGACATGGTCGCTCCCTTCGGCGCGAAATTGCATGTCGCCAGCCGCGACCACGCGGCGCTCGACGGCGTCGCCAGGGAATTCGCGGCGCCCGGAATCGCCTGGGAACGCGATGCGCCCAATCTGGAGGATGTATTCATCGACCTGATGAGCCGGGCGCGGAGCAATTATCCATGAGCGCGTCAACCGATCCCACGGGAGCGCGCGGCGAGCCCCGCCCGGCTGGCTTCGCCAGCCACCCTCTCGACGAGGGGGAGGGAATTCCGCGTCTGGCGCGTCTTTGGGCGTCGCTCGAGCGCCTTTATGCAGTGTTCGTCAAGGAACTGATCCAGTTGCGCCGCGACCGGCTGACTTTCGCGACCATGATCATGATCCCGGTGATGCAGCTGATCCTGTTTGGCTTCGCCATCAATTCCGACCCCAAGCACCTGCCGACCGCCGTGCTCGACAACGACAATAGCGCTTATTCGCGGCTGTTCATCGCTTCGCTCAAGAAGACCGACTATTTCGACATCCGCTATTCTCTGTCCGGCCCCAGCCAGATCGACCCGCTGATCCTGTCCGGCGCGGTGAATTTCGCCATCGAAATCCCGCAGAATTTCGCCCGCGATCTCGCGCGCGGCGAAAATCCGGCCATTCTGGTCGTCGCCGACGCTGCCGACCCAACCGCCGTCAACGGAGCCTTTATCGCCTTGACCGGCATGGCGGCGCAGGTTTTCACCCGTGAATTGCTGGGGCCGCTGCAGAACCTGTCGGCCAAACCCGCGCCCTATGAGGTGCGCCTGCAAAAACGCTATAATCCGGCGGGCGAAACCCGGCTGAATATCGTGCCGGGACTCGTGGGCACCATCCTCACCCTCACCATGCTGATCTTCACCGCGCTGTCGGTCACCCGCGAGATCGAGCGGAACACCATGGAATCGCTGCTCGCCATGCCGATCAATCCGGTCGAGATCATGCTGGGCAAAATTCTGCCCTATGCGATGGTCGGCTTTTTCCAGATGGCCCTGATCGCGGGCGCGGCCCGCTTCATCTTCGACGTGCCGGTCGTCGGCAACCTCGGGACCTTCGTCGTCCTGACCATGCTTTTCATCGTCGCCAATCTTTCCGTCGGCTATACTTTCTCGACCATCGCCAAGAATCAGCTCCAGGCCATGCAGATGAGCTTCTTCTTCTTCCTGCCCAGCATCCTGCTGTCGGGCTTCATGTTCCCGTTCCGCGGCATGCCGGTCTGGGCGCAGAATGTCGGCTCGATCCTGCCGCTCACCCATTACCTGCGCATCGTGCGCGGAGTGATGCTGAAAGGCGCGGGTTTTTCCGATCTCGCCGCCGACACCGGGGCGCTCGCCGCCTTCGCCCTGGCGGCGATGATCGTCGCCGTGCTGCGGTTCAGACAAACGCTCGATTGAGGTTCTCATGAGCCAAAACCTCCAGGATGTTCTGTGGATTCTTTCGATCGCCATGCTGGTCGCGATGGTCGCGCGGCGGCTGCTTCTGCCCTATACGGTTGGCTTGGTCGCCGTCGGCGCGCTGCTTGCCTTTTCCCGGGTCGATGTGGGCCCCAGTCTCACGTCGGAACTGATCCTCGACCTCATCCTGCCGCCGCTGCTTTTCGAAGGCGCGTTGGCCCTGCGCTGGCCGAACCTGCGCGCCGAATTGCCGCCGGTCCTGACTTTTTCAATCCTTGGAACTTTCGGCGCCATGGCAGTTGTCGCAAGTGGGCTGGTCTATCTGCTCGACTGGCCGCTTGCGTCTGCGCTTGTTTTCGGCGCGCTGATCGCCGCGACCGATCCGGTTGCGATCATCGCCATGTTCAAGGACAGCGGGTTCCACGGGCGCTTAAGCCTGCTGGTCGAGGCCGAAAGCCTGTTCAACGACGGCGCCGCCGCCGTGTTGTTCGCCATGGCGCTCGCTTGGGCGCAGGCCGGCGGCCATGCCCCGGATGCGAAGGAAACCGCGCTCGGCTTCACGCGCATCGTCCTGGGCGGCGTCGGCGTCGGCGCCTTCGCCGGCGCCGCGGCCATCGTTCTCGCGCGCGGGACATCGGAACATCTGGTCGAACTGACCCTTTCCGCGATCGCCGCCTTCGGCTCCTTCATCGTCGCCGAAAGGCTTGAGGCGTCGGGCGTGCTGGCGACGGTCGTCGCCGGATTGATCGTCGGAAATTTCGGCATTTTCAGCCCCGCCGACCGTTCTTTCGTCAGCCGCAGAGGCCGCGAGGCGATGGTGAATTTCTGGGAATTCGCGGCCTTTGTCGCCAATTCCGTGATCTTCCTGTTGATCGGCGCCAATATCGCCGTCATGCATTACGAAACCTATGGCCCGTTTGTGATCGCCGGCGTCATCGGCCTCGCATTGGCCGCGCGCGCGCTCGCCGTCTATCCGCTGAGCCTGCCGTTTAACAGGTCCTCCCACCGGATTTCGCTAAACGAACAACATATCCTGTGGTGGGGCGGTCTGCGCGGCGCGCTAGGCCTGGCGCTGGCCCTGTCGCTCCCCGCCTCGCTGCCGCTGCGCGACGAGATCGTCGTCGTCACTTTCGCCGTGGTCGCCTTTTCCCTTATGGTCCAGG
>JAKANG010000370.1 GCA_021812505.1 Pseudomonadota bacterium | reverse complement strand
CATCTGGGTCATTTCCTCCTGGATCGCCGCCTCGACTTCGCTGTCGAGCGCGCTGGTCGCCTCGTCCAGCGCCAGGATCGGCGCGTCTTCGAGAATCACCCGGGCGATGGCGATGCGCTGGCGCTGCCCGCCGGACAGCTTGACCCCGCGCTCGCCGACCAGCGCCGAAAAGCCGGCGGCGCCGTCCTGGTCGCGCAGGCGCAGGATGAAGTTCTCGGCATGGGCGCGTCGCGCGGCGTCGAACATTTCCGCGTCGCTCGCCTCGGGACGTCCGTAGCGAATGTTCTCGGCGATGGACCGGTGCAGCAGAGTGTTGTCCTGAGTCACCACGGCGATGCGGCGGCGCAGGCTCTGCTGCGTGACTTTCGAAATGTCTTGCCCGTCGATGCGGATTTCCCCCGATTCGAGGTCGTAGAACCGGAGCAGCAGATTGACCAGAGTGCTTTTTCCCGCGCCGCTGCGGCCGATGAGGCCGACCTTCTGGCCCGCCGGAATAACGAGGTTGAGATTTTCGATCACGCCGCCTTCCCCCGGCTTGCGGCCGCGGCCGTAATGGAAGGAAACATCGCGGAACTCGACCGTTCCGCCCTCGCGCCTGACCGCCAGTTCGACGGCGCCGGGCGCGTCGACCACCGTATAGGGCCGTGCGATCGTCTCCATGCACTCCTCGACCCGCGCCAGGGTCTCGAAAACCACGGTGACTTCGTTGCGGATCCAGCCCGACATGTTCACCATCTGCCAGGCCATCGGCACGATCATCACCGCGACGCCGGAGGAAATCCGGCCCTCTTGCCACTGCGCCAGAGCCAGGGCAGGAGAGCCGATCAGCAAGCCGACGTTCAGGACGGTATGGGTGACGCCCATCAGCCAGATCTGGTGCAGGGTGGCGCGGAAGCCGGCGCTGTGGCGTTCGAGCTCGGCGAGATTGGCGGCCATTTCCTCGCTTTCGCGGCCGAATAGCTTCACCAGCCCGATATTGGAGAAAATGTCGTTTACATGACCGACCAGTTCCGTGTGCTGGCGGGCGTGCGCGAGCTGGAGCGCGCGCACGCGCGGCACGAAATAAACCAGCGAGGCGACGAAGGCCGCCAGCCAGATCAGGGTCGGCAGGGCCAGCCAGACGTCAAAGCGCATCATGGCGACGATGGAGGCGAAGACGAAAAAGCCGCAATACCAGATCGCGCTCATCGTGCTGCGCAGCGGATCGCGCAGCGCCGCGCCGCCGTCCACCACCTTGTTGGCGATGCGCCCGGCGAAATCGCTGGTGAAATAGGCCATGGAGTGGCCGAGCGTGTAGCGCGCGAGCTGATAGCGGATCAGATTGTTGAACCGCGCGGAATATTGATGGTCGTAAAGCCACCACATTAGCGCCATGCAGCCGCCCCAGCCCAGCAGCACCGGAACGGCGATGCGCCACAGCCACGGGTGGCTCAACACATCGCGGCTCGCGCCCGTGGCGGAAATGTCGTTGACCAGCCAGCCGATCATCACCGGAATCATGGTCGCGCCGGCGGCGACGGCAGCTTCGAGCAATAGAAGAACCGCCAGAAACCATTTGATCTGACGAACGAAATACCAGATGAACGGCCAAAGGCGCGCGGGCGGCGGCCCACCGGGCGATCCTTCGAGAGATATGATGTGCAACGGCATGGCTGTTCCCGGAAGAGGGCATTACCGCCCATAGCAGAAAGCGGCCGGCAAGACGAAGGCGCCGACACGTTTCGCGCGGCCATGGACAGAACGCCTTCGCACGGCGCATAGTCGCGCCGGCGCCCTTCGGAGGATGTCTCCATGGACCAGACGATGCGGATTCTCGCCCTCGTGGCGATCCTTCTCTACATCGCCCCGCGCGTTTTCGGCGAACGCGTCTCGGAAGCGCAGCGCCTGTGGCTGTGGCGCGCGGCGTCTGGCGCGCTCGCCATCGGACTGGCGATCGCCTTGTTCGAGACTTTCCTGTGGTTCCGGGGTTGACCCGCCGCCCTGGTCTTCGACCTAAGGCGTATTTTGCGGCGCACAAATTTATTGCAGCGCATCAGCGCCTTGCCTAGAATGCGCGGCGCAAAGCTCTGCCAAACCAATCCTGCGCAAGGTGTTTCCATGTCGAAGATCGACACCCTCCTGCCCGCTGAAATCACCCAGTTCTCCAGCGAGAATGTCCGCAAGGCCGCCGAAAGAGGCGTCAGCCAGACGCGCGAGGCCTTTGAGAAGCTCAACGCCTCCGGCAGGAGCGCCGCCGGTTCGTTCGACGCCAGCGCCGTGGCCGTCGCCCGCGGCGTGTCGGAATTCAACGCCAAGGCTTTCGAGGCTTTTCGCGCCAATACCGGCGCGGCTTTCGACTTCCTGGCCTCGCTCGCGGGGGTGACAAGCCCGGCCGAGATCGTCGCCCTTCAGTCGGACTTCGCCGGAAAGCAGTTCAAGGCCATGAGCGAACAGGCAAGGGACCTCTCCGCACTGACGCGCAGGATCGCCGCCGATTGCATCGAGCCGATCAAGAGCCAGTTGGAAAAGGCGTTCAAGCCGCTGGCCTGACCGCGACTTTTCCCGGCTTCGCGCCGTCGCGCGGAGCCGGCGAAGGCGCCGCCATAAAATTTTAATCCGGCGACGCCCTCCTTTTCTGGACCACGGGGTGATAACCTGCCCGAGCTTCGGCTTTCAGGCTTGCGGGAGCGGAGCGTGACAGGGAAAAGGATTCACCCATGAAAAAACTGATTCTCGGTCTCGTCGCCCTCGGCATGTTCGCCGCCGAAATTCCAGCGGCGAACGCCGTGGTCTGCGCCCGTGGCGTTCACCGCGCGGGTTGCGTCGCGCCGCGCGGGGCTGTGGTTGTCCATCGTCCGGTGGCGCGTTGCTGGTGGCATCGCGGCGTGCGCGTCTGCCGCTGAATTTTCCACGATCGGGCGAAAAAGGCGGCCCCGCGCGGAGCCGCCTTTTTCTTGCGCAAACCTTCCTGCGCAAACCTTCTTGGCCTTTCGTAGGAGTTTGGCGATTGATCTCGGGCGCCCACCCCGGCTAAGCTGGATACGGAAAGGCGCGCGCCCGGCGCGCCGACAGACGGAAATCCCGAGATGAACGAAGTCGCCGCGCCCACCCGCGCCCCCACA
>JAKANG010000369.1 GCA_021812505.1 Pseudomonadota bacterium | reverse complement strand
ACGCGGCGGGCGGGTTCGCGTCATGAATGCGCCATCAGCGCGGCGCAGGACGAAGACCGCGCCGCGCCGCAGCGGGCGCGGCTTCTTCGCCGCGCGGCGGGGATAGTCCTCCGGCGCGCCGAGCTTGCGCGCCGCGCATTCCCCGCCCCAGGGACAGAGGACGCAGGCGGGACTGCGCGGCGTGCAGATGGTCGCGCCAAGGTCCATCATGGCCTGCGCGAAATCCCCCGGCCTTCGGCGCGGCGCGATCTCGGCGACGAGCGGTGGAATGTCCTTTTTCGCTGCCGGCAGTGGCGTTTCCAGGGCGCGCAGACGGGACATGACCCTTTCGACATTGCCATCGACCACAGTCGCCGGCCTCTCGAAGGCGATGGCGGCGATCGCCGCCGCCGTATAAAAACCGACGCCGGGCAGTCGGCGCAATTCCGCCTCGTCCTGCGGAAAGCGGCCGCCGAAATCCTCCGCGATCCTGCGGGCGCAGGCGTGCAGATTTCGGGCGCGAGAATAATAGCCGAGCCCCGCCCAGGCCTGCATCACCGCCTCGATCTGCGCGGCGGCCAGGTCCTCCACGCGCGGCCAGAGGTCGAGGAATTTGAGGAAATAGGCGCGCACGGCGGCGACAGTGGTCTGCTGGAGCATGACCTCCGACAGCCAGACGGCATAGGGATCGGGCTTTTCGCCCGGCCTGGCGCGCCATGGCAGATCGCGGCGATGGCGATCGTACCAGGCGAGCAGCTTTTCGCCGACGTGGAGGTTGCTTTTGTCCATGACGCGGCCACAATGGCTCATGACGCCGACAAAGAAAATCTCCCGCCCGGTCCCGCTCGCCGATCTCGTCGGCGCGGCGGTCGACCCGACGCTGGCCAAGCTGGGTTTCGGACAGTCGAGCCTCATTCTGCATTGGGACGCCATCGTCGGCGAGCGCTTCGCCGCCTTTTCCGAGCCGATCAAGCTGCAATGGCCGCGCCGCCCCGACAAGCGACCGGACAACGCTCCCCTCGAGCCGGCGACCTTGATTTTGCGGGTTTCCGGGGCGATGGCGCTCGAAATCCAGCATAGCGCGCCGCTGCTGATCGAGCGCGTCAACGCCCATCTCGGCTGGCGCGCGGTCGGCAAGCTGGCGATTCGCCAGGGCCCGCTGACCCGCGCGACACGGTCCTCGCGCCCGCCGCCTCCCGATCCTCGCGCGCTCGCCGAGGCGGAGCGGACTGTCGGCGCGGTCGAGGACGAGGCCCTGCGCAAGGCGTTGATCCGACTCGGCGCCCGCGCCATTGGCGGCGCCCCCCGCCGCGACTGAAGACGCCCGAACTCCCTTGTGCATTGCGGCTAAGGCCTTTTGCGACTCGGCGCGAATGTGTATGAAGGACCGTTCTTCCCTGAGGCAGGATCGCCCCATGTCCCTTACCCCATCTGGCGCGGCGCGCCGTCGTTTGCTCGGCCTCGGCGCGGCCTTCGTTTTCGCCCTCGCGCCGCTCGCCGCCAGCGCGCAAGCCCCGAAGCCCGACGCGGCCGAAGCCGCGGCCAAGGTTCCGCTCGACCTGCTGATGGCCGAACCGCCCCTGCCCGACGTCTGGCTGGGCGATCCCAAGGCCCCGGTCACCATTATCGAATACGCCTCGATGACCTGCGGCCATTGCGCCCGGTTCGAGGAAGAGGTCTTTCCGATCATCAAGAAGAACTATATCGACACCGGCAAGGTGCGTTACACGATGCGCGAATTCCCGCTCGACCCGCTCGCGGCGGCCGCCTCGATGCTAGCGCGCTGCGCTGGCGACAAGCGCGAGGCCATGATCGAGTTCCTGTTCGCGCAGCAGAAGAACTGGGCCTTTGTCGACAAGCCGGTGGAGGCGCTGCGCGAAACGGTGAAGCAGACCGGCATGGGCTCGAAGGAATTCGAAGCCTGCCTCAACGATCAGGCGCTGTTCGACAAGATCAACCAGATCCGCAACACTGCCGCGCAGAAATTCGGCATCACCGCGACGCCGACCTTCTTCATCAACGGCGACAAGAGGTCCGGCGAGATTCCCCCGGCCGATCTCGACGCTCTCATCGCGCCCTATCTGAAGAAATAAGCTCGGCCCGATGCGCTATCTGCCCCTCAGCGACCAGGAGCGCGCCGACATGCTCCTGCGCATCGGCGTCGAGACCGTTGACGGCCTCTATGCCGACGCGCCGCGCGACGCCCTGCTGGCGAAGCCGCTCGACCTGCCCCTGCGACGGACGGAGCTCGAGGTGGAGCGCCGGCTGTCGGCGCTCGCGAAACGGAATGTCGCGGCCGGCGACGTTCCCTTTTTCGTCGGGGCCGGCGCCTACAAGCATCATGTGCCTGCGAGCGTCGATCATCTGATCCAGCGCTCGGAATTCCTGACCTCCTACACCCCCTACCAGCCGGAAATCTCGCAGGGAACGCTCCAGGTCCTGTTCGAATTCCAGACCCAGGTCGCCAATCTCACCGGCATGGAGGTGGCCAACGCCTCCATGTATGACGGCTCGACGGCGACCGCCGAAGCGATCCTGATGGCCCATCGCGTCACCCGGCGCCGCAAGGCCCTGGTTTCCGGCGGGCTGCATCCCCATTATGCCGAGACGGCGCGCACCCTGTCGGACATGGCCGAAGACGAGATCGTCCTTCTGCCGCCCGACCCGCTCGCGACGGAGGACCTGATCGGGCTTATAGACGAGAGCCTGTCCTGCCTCGTCGTGCAAAGCCCCGATTTCTTCGGCAATCTGCGCGATCTCCGCCCGCTCGCCGAGGCCTGCCGCGCCAGGGGCGTGCTTCTGATCGCGGTCGTGACCGAAGCGCTTTCGCTCGGCCTTATCGAATCCCCCGGCGCCATGGGCGCGGACATTGTCGTCGGCGAAGGCCAGTCGATCGGCAATGGCCTGAATTTCGGCGGCCCCTATCTCGGCCTGTTCGCCACGCGGGAAAAATATCTGCGCCAGACGCCGGGCCGGCTCTGCGGGCAGACGCACGACGCCAAGGGCCGGCGTGGCTTCGTGCTGACCCTCTCGACCCGCGAGCAGCACATCCGCCGGGAGAAGGCGACCTCGAACATCTGCACCAATTCCGGCCTGTGCGCCCTCGCCTTCTCGATCCACCTGACGCTACTCGG
>JAKANG010000368.1 GCA_021812505.1 Pseudomonadota bacterium | reverse complement strand
CGACGAAAGACGCCAAAGCGGAAGCCGCGCCGCCGCCGGTTCCGGCGGCCAAGCGTCCGCGCGAGCCGGCGGCCGCCGCGCGGCGGCAGGACCAGCCGGCGCCGGCAAGGCCGCGGCGCCGGCGCGCTCCTTTGCGCGGCTCGGCGTGAGGGCGTGGCGATGCTCATCGCCTTTCTGCGGCACGGGTCGAACGGCGCGCTGATCGCCGGCGTCCTGGCGCTGGCGCTGTGGGCCGCCGCGGGCGGTCCCGCGCTCGGCCCGGGCTGGATCGTTCTCGGCGCATTGTTGTTCTACGCCAGCGAATATGGCTGGCATCGCTTCGCCTTCCACGCGTCGCCGTCGTCGCGTCCTTTAGTCCTGCGCCTGCAACGCCGGCTGCACTATGATCATCACGCCGAGCCCGGCCGCCTCGACCTGCTGTTCCTGCCGTTCTGGTTCCTAGCGCCGGTCCTTGCCGCCAACGCTTTGCTGTTTTGGCTGATCTTCGGCGCCGGCGCGGTCGCGCCGATGGTTTTTGGCGTCTGCCTCGCCATTCTCCACTATGAATGGACGCATTATGTCGCGCATATTCCCTATCGGCCGCGCACGGCCTGGGGGCGCTTCATCAAGCATTATCACCTGCGCCATCATTTCATCAGCGAGAAATTCTGGTTCGGCGTCTCCAATCCGTCCTTCGACGTTCTCTGGAGAACGGCGCCCGACCCGAAAACAGTGACCAAGAGCCCCTATGTCCGCAACCTGTTCGGCGACCGCGCGACGGACGGGCTGAAATAAACGCGGCGAAGGCGGAATCGAGGCGCCGGAACGTCGGTTTAAGGATGCTTTCCCTGCCTTCACGCATCCGCTTCGCTTGCGGTGAACCGCTGCAAGCCTTGTTGCGTATTCGTCCATGAATTTCGATCTGGGGAACGTGGTCATGGACGAACTGGCGCGGGACATCGACATTCTCTCGCTGAAACCCGTCGGGGCGACGGAGCGCCCCCGCGTGGTTTCGCGCGCGGAGGCCGAAGCGGCGGTGGAGACGCTGCTCGCTTACCTCGGCGACGACCCCGCGCGCGAGGGCTTGCTCGACACGCCGGCCCGCGTGACGCGCGCTTATGCGGAGCTTTTCGCCGGCTATGGCCAGGACCCGGCGAACATTCTCGGCGTGACCTTCGAGGAGGTCGGCGGCTACGACGAGATGGTCCTCGTCGGCGACATCCCGTTCATCTCCCATTGCGAACACCATATGGCGCCTTTTTTTGGCCGCGCGGCCATCGCCTATTATCCTGAAAAGGGCGTGATCGGCCTGTCGAAACTGGCGCGGCTGGTGGAAATCTACGCGCGCCGCCTGCAGACGCAGGAGATGATGACGGCGCAGATTCTGCGCGCGCTCGACGAATATCTGACCACGCGAGGCGCGGCCGTGCTGATCGAGGCCGAACATATGTGCATGTCGATGCGCGGCGTGCGCAAGCCCGGCGCGACCACAACGACCATGCTGTTTTCGGGCCGATTCCGCGACGATCCCGCCGCGCAGGCGCGCTTCTTCACCCTGGCGCGCGACAAATGACCGCCGTGCGGGCCGAATCACCGACGCTGGACTTCGCCGGGGTTTTTGGCTTAGGCCTTGGGCGGCGCGATCGGGCGCTTACAGCGAAAGGCAGGGCGCGGGTGCGGGCTCAAGGCGAGGAAGCGACAGCCGGCGCCGCCAGGGCGGAAGACCTCGCCGCGTGGCTGGACTGCGTGGCGCGAAACCAGGACCGCGACGCGTTCGCCCGGCTGCACCGCCATTTCGCCCCGAAACTCGCAACCTGGATGGCGCGCGCGGGCATGAGCCATGCGCATATCGAAGATGTCGTTCAGGATTGCATGGTCGCGGTCTGGCGCAAGGCGCCGCTCTACGACCCCGCTCACGGCGGCGTCTCAACCTGGATTTTCACCATCGCTCGTAACCTTCGCATCGATCATTCCCGCCGCAAGGCCAATCGGGAAATGCTGCCGCTCAGCGACTGGGACGATTTGGACGACCAGCCGGACGGCGAAAGCCGCGTGCTCGCCGCCGAAAGCGAGACGCGGGTGCGAAGGGCGCTGGAGCAATTGCCGCAAGAGCAGAAGCAGGTGCTGATACAGGCCTATTTCGCCGACAAGCCGCAATCCGACATCGCGCGAGAGCTTGGCCTGCCGCTCGGCACGGTGAAATCCCGCCTGCGGCTTGCGCTCGCCAAATTGCGCGTCCTGCTGGAGGACGCGCCATGACCGCAAGCGCCTTCAAACATGCCAGCGACGAGACCTTGCAACGATACGCCTGCGGCAATCTCAAGCCCGGCCTCGCTTTGGTGATGCGCGTCCATCTCGCTGGTTGCCTCTCCTGCCGCGCCAATCTGCGGCGCTTCGAGGCGGTCGGCGGCGCTCTGCTCGACAATCTGCCGCCGGCCGCAATTTCGCCGGCTCTGCTCGAAAAGATTTTCGCGCGCATCGACGCCGGCGATACGCCGCGGGAGGCGCGTCCCACGCCTGTCCTCACCGCCGACGGCTTCGCGCTGCCCGCGGCCATGGCCGGCTGCAAGATCGGCCCCTGGCGCTTCGTCCATCCGAAATTGCGCTGGGCGCGGGTGGAAGTTCCCGGCGCGGAAACGGATCGCGTCATCCTGCTGAAAATCGCCGCCGGTTTCGCGGCTCCCGCCCATGGCCATGGCGGGCTGGAGCTGACGCAGGTTCTGGCGGGCGGCTTCACCGACGGCCGCGCGCAATATGAGCCGGGCGACCTGGTCGAGGCCGATGAATCGTTGGACGATCACGAGCCGCGCGTGACCGGAGACGAGGACTGCCTGTGCCTCGCCGCCGTCGAAAAGCCGTTGCGCATTCGCTCGCTGCTCGGACGGCTCTTCCAGCCGCTGATGGGCATCTGATCAGAAAGCCTGGCCGGCGGCGTAGCCGGCAAAAGCCGCGAGGCCGGTAAGGAAAGACCCCCAGGCCATGTCGACGAGCGTCAGCTCCAGCGGCCAATGTTTCAATGTGGCCTGATTGGTGAGGTCGTAGACGCCGTAGCCGACCAGGCCGAACGCCAGGCCGTGAAGCGCCGCGCTCTGCCAGCTTTGCGCGGCGAGACCGGGCTGGACGGCGAAAAAGGCC
>JAKANG010000367.1 GCA_021812505.1 Pseudomonadota bacterium | reverse complement strand
GTGTTCACGTAAGTTCCGGATTTTTCCGTATAGGCCGCGCCCGGCAGGATGACGTCGGCGCGATGGGCGCCGCGGTCGCCATGGGAGCCGACATAGACGACGAAGGCGCCCGGCTCGACCGAAATTTCGTCGGAGCCGACGAGGAAGACTACGTCCTGCGCCCCGGCCCTGGCCATGGCTTGCGCGTCGAGGCCGCCCTGCCCGGGCGTGAAATGGATGTCGAGCGCGCCGACCCGCGCCGCCGCCGTGTGAAGCACCGAAAAGCCGGTCCAGTCGCCCTTCGGCGCGCCGAGCTTGGCGGCGAGCGCGAGGATTGCGGCGCCGTCCTCGCGCGCCAGAGCGCCCTGCCCTACGAGGATCAACGGACGCTCCGCCTTGGCGAGGATTTCGCCAAAGCCTTCGCCCTTCGCGACGCTCGCCAGCGTATCGGGGCCGGCGCCGAGATATTGATAGGGATAGGTCAGGTCGAGCTTTTCGCCGATTACGCCGATCGGGAAATTGCCCCCTCGCCAACGCCGACGGATGCGGGCGTTGAGGACCGGAGCCTCCCAGCGCGGGTTAGAGCCGACGATCAGCAGCGCGTCGGCGCGGTCAATGCCCTCCACCGTCGCGTTGAAGACATAGGTCGCGCGGCCCAGCGCCGGATCGAGCTTGGCTCCGTCCTGGCGCGCGTCGATATTCTTCGTCCCGAGCGACTCGGCGAGCGCCTTGGCGGCGAAGAGATCCTCGACCGACGAGAGATCACCGCCGATGAAGCCGATCCGCTGCGGCGCCGTCGCCTTGACCTTGGCGGCGATGTCCGCAAAAGCCTCGGCCCAGCTCGCCGGACGGAGCTTGCCGTTCTCGCGCACATAGGGCCGGTCGAGGCGCTGGACCTTCAGGCCGTCCACGATCTGGCGGGCCTTGTCGGAAATCCATTCCTCGTTCACCGCCTCGTTGACGCGGGGCAGGATGCGCATGACCTCGCGGCCGCGCGTGTCTACGCGGATCGCCGAGCCGAGCGCGTCCATGACGTCCACGCCGGGATTTTTGTTATATTCCCACGGGCGGGCGCGGAAATTCTGCGGCTTGGGCAGGAGCGCCCCGACCGGACAGAGGTCGGTGACATTGCCCTGCAATTCGGAGGTCATCGCCTGTTCGAGATAGGTCGTGATCTCCGAATCCTCGCCGCGGCCGATCAGGCCCATGTCCGAGGTGCCGCAGATTTCGGCGGTGAAGCGGACGCAACGCGTGCAATGGATGCAACGCGTCATCTCGGTCTTGACCAGCGGGCCGATATATTTGTTCTCGACCGCGTGCTTGTTCTCGCCGAAACGGGAGCTGTCGCGGCCGAAGGCCATGGCCTGGTCCTGCAGGTCGCATTCGCCGCCCTGGTCGCAGATCGGGCAATCGAGCGGATGGTTGATGAGCAGGAACTCCATCACCCCTTCGCGCGCCTTCTTGACCATCGGCGAATTGGTGAGCACCACCGGCGGCTCTCCATTGGGGCCCGGACGCAGGTCGCGAACCGCCATGGCGCAGGACGCAGTCGGCTTGGGCGGGCCGCCCTTCACCTCAACCAAGCACATGCGGCAATTGCCCGCGACCGACAGGCGCTCGTGATAGCAGAAGCGCGGGATTTCCTTGCCCGCCGACTCACACGCCTGGAGCAGGGTATATTCCGGCGGAACCTCAATTTCGACGCCGTCGACGATGATCTTGGCCATCAGTTCTTCCCTTTCGCCTCGCCGCCGCCAGCGGCCAAGGCGCAAAAATTCTTACTGCGCGGCGACCTTCGCCGCATCCCTGTCGGCGCGCGCCGTGTAGCTGTCGATCCGCGCCTCGATCACCGGGCGGAAATGATTGATCAGCCCCTGGATCGGCCAGGCCGCAGCGTCGCCGAGCGCGCAGATCGTGTGCCCCTCGATCTGCTTCGACACGTCGAACAGCATGTCGATTTCCTTTTTCTGGGCGCGGCCTTCGACCATGCGCTCCATCACCCGATACATCCAGCCGGTGCCCTCGCGGCAGGGCGTGCACTGGCCGCAGCTCTCGTGCTTGTAGAAATGCGACAGCCGGGCGATGGCGCGGATGATGTCGGTGGACTTGTCCATGACGATCACCGCCGCCGTGCCGAGGCCCGACTTCAGCGCCGACAGGCTGTCGAAATCCATCGGGCAGTCGATGATCTGCCCCGCCGGCACGCAGCGCACCGACGAGCCGCCGGGAATGACCGCCAGCAGGTTGTCCCAGCCGCCGCGAACGCCGCCGCAATGTTTCTCGATCAGTTCGCGGAAGGGAATGGACATCGCCTCTTCCACATTGCACGGCTTGTTCACATGGCCGGAAATCGAGAACAGCTTGGTTCCGGCGTTGTTCTTGGCGCCGAAGCCTGCGAACCAGGCCGCGCCACGCCGCAGGATGGTCGGCGCCACCGCGATCGATTCGACATTGTTGACGGTCGTCGGGCAGCCATAAAGGCCCATGTTGGCCGGGAACGGCGGCTTTAGGCGCGGCATGCCCTTCTTGCCCTCGAGCGACTCGATCAGCGCCGTCTCCTCGCCGCAGATATAGGCGCCGGCGCCGTGGTGGACGATCACCTCGAAGCGATAGTCGTGAATGTTGTTCTGGCCGATCAGATTGGCCGCATAGGCCTGGTCGACCGCGGCCTGCAGGCGCTCGCGCTCCCAGATGAACTCGCCGCGCACGTAAATATAGGCCGCCGAGGCGCCCATGGCGAAGCCGGCGACGAGACAGCCTTCGACCAGCAGATGCGGGTCGTTGCGCAGGATCTCGCGGTCCTTGCAGGTGCCGGGCTCGGATTCGTCGGCGTTGACCACCAGATAGGACGGCCGCGCCGGATCCGGCTTGGGCATGAAGGACCATTTCAGGCCGGTCGGGAAGCCGGCGCCGCCGCGCCCGCGCAGGCCCGAGGCCTTCATCTCGGCGATAATCCAGTCCTTGCCCTTTTCGAGCAGGCCCTTGGTGTTGTCCCAGGCGCCGCGCTTGCGCGCGCCCTCGAGGCCCCAGTCGCCATAACCGTAGAGATTCTGGAAGATGCGGTCCTTGTCCTGAAGCATCCTCTTCTCCTCATTTCCCCGGATTGGCGGGCTGGGCGGCCGCGTGCGAATCGCTGAG
>JAKANG010000366.1 GCA_021812505.1 Pseudomonadota bacterium | reverse complement strand
GACCTAGGAGTGTGTCCAGAAAGGCTGCGCCTTGGTGGCGCAGGCTTTGTCCAGCAGATTCCGTGAGGACTTTTTCTGGTCACGCGGCGGCGTGAGCGGCTTGCGGCAGGCTCCGCCCCCGGGCGAGTTTCCTGACATTGTGGGCGAGGCAGATGAGGCCCCGCTCGCCGGCGACCTTATCGAGCCCGCGCATGAGGAATTGACCAAAGCCGCGCTTGTTTGATTTGACCGAACGCCGGCTCAGGCGGTTGCTTACGCAAGCGATAGCGACTGAGGCGGTCGCCCTCTCCGATCTTGTCGCGCATCTTTGCCACGCGCTCGCTTCCGTCTGCGCCATCGGTCGGATGTTTGGCGCGGCCGGGCGCGAGGTAGGCGTCGATCCTTCGTTGCTCCAACGCTTCGAGGTTGGCGTTGGAGCAATAGCCGGCGTCGGCGGAAACCTGCTCGGGCTTGCGGCCCAGATTGGCCTCGACCGCCGCCTCCAGTTCGGCCTTGGCCGCGCTTCAGCCGTCCCGCCCGCTGGCAAAGGCGCGGAACCTCCGTGAACAAGCCGGCAAGAGCCTTCAGGCGGCGCTTGCGAAAGTCGGTGATGATGCGAAAATCCGCCGCGACGGATAGACGCCGGCGCCATAGGCATAAAGCAAAAGCGCCGTCATCATGGCCGGATCGAACGGCGGCCGGCCAGAGCCGCTGCCGTAACCAACCTCGATCGCTTCGGGATCGAGCTCCTCAACAACCAAATTCAACCCGAACCGGGCCAAGTGATCTTCGGCGACAACAGGCCAACCGTCGCCGACAGCAGCATCGGTTCGTCAATCTTCCAGGGGCGATCGCGCTCGCTCCTGCGCCAACCGAGTCAGATTCGCCGCTGAAACGCTAAAAGAATCCGTGAATTCTCGGACACACTCCTAGCGGAACGGAATGACTTCCGGCTTGAGACCGCGGATGAAGCGGTTGACGAGGTAGCGTCGCGTCCGGCCGATATCGAGGAAAATCCGGAAAGTTTCGCGTTTCAGCTTGAACCATAGCCGTGGCAGGGCGCCGTCGGGACCGGGACGGTCGGTGCGGGCGATGTCGCTGACGAATTTCTGGCCCGGCGCGTGATGCTCCTCATAGCGCGAGTCCTGGACCGTCACGGCGGGGGTGAGCTGATAGACGTTCAGTTTCTCGCCGATCGGGTCTTCGGGGAACAGGATGTAATCGACCGGCTTGGTCGGCTTTTCGCTCAGGCGCAAAAAGGTTTCGGCGCCCCGGCGGCTGAGTATATAGGCAGCCGAACTTTCATGCCGGGTGAAAAGCCGCGCCAGCGCACGCCCCATGGGCGCCGGCCGGGGGGCGCCGACCATGACCACATTATAAAAACTGTCGAGTTTGACCGCATGGGCGTCGGAAGGAATCCAGCCTTCATCGGCGACGAAGGCCGGAAAATCGGGCGAGAAATGGAGATCGTCCTCGAGGAAACAGGCAAAGGGTTCGGGCGTGGCGAGGAATTTGCGCCAGGCGACGCGGTGGCTGTCGATACAGGCGATCTGGAAACGGTTCAGGCCTTTTTTCGTCGGCGGGTTCAATTTGCCGTCCACAGCCGCGACGCGCTCGAAATCGAGGCCTTGCAGCTTCTGCTCGGTATAGGCCCGACGCTCGGGAGCGCGGTCAAGATTGATGAAATAAACCTTCAACTTCCGCGCGCCTCCATCTCGACAAGGTCATGCCCGAGTCCATTTTCGGCAAGGATCGTCCACATTTCGACGCTCGCATCAATTCCACTCGCGGAGAGGTAGCGATATAGCGCCCCGCCTTCGAGGTCGATGGCGCGAAGGTGCCGCGCCGCGACACTGTCCACCACCGCGATATTCGGACCCAGTTTTTTTGCGATGGTCGCGCCGATCAGGACATCGACGCCGAAACCGCTGATTCCCCGCCGAAAGCATTCCGCGCTGGCCGCCAGGGCGCGGCGCGAAAAGGCGGGCATCATGATCTCGACGTAATTGATTCTCCTGAATCCGGGCGATCCCGCTTTCTGGAACAGGATCGGGAAAGAGCCATCCGAACCTTTGGCGAGCGCGGGCTGGGCGAGATCGAGGCCATTTTCGCGCAGGGACTCAAAAAAATCGGCGAGTTGCGCGGGGGAAAGGTCGAGGTCGTCATCGAGGAACAGGACATAGTCATAAGCGCCGAAAAGCCCGGGCCGCGACTCCATCAGTTTGGCGATGGCGGTGGTCTTGGTTCCGTTCTGGACGAAAACATGTTCCGCCTCGCGCGGCGGCTCCTTCGGCTCGCGATAATAATTGAGCATCAGATCGTAGCTGCGCTCGGGGGCGTGCAGGCGGGCGGGATGGCCGCCGTCGGTCTGGACAAAGACCAGCCAGGGCTTTTGCGCCGGTGACTCTTTCAGCGCCCGCAGGTGGATCGCGGCGCGAAAGGCCGTCTGGTTCGCCTCGAGGTCGGCGCGGTTCAGGACGCAGGAGCTCCGGTCGTCGCCGCGCCGGCGATGAAAGATTTTCATCAGGGTGCGGGCCAGCCTCTGATGGCGGCTGCGATAGGCGTTGGCGATGAAGGCGAGCGAGACATTCGGCGACGGATCGAGCCTTTCGGCGATTCCGCACTCCGTCATATAGGCCCAGGGCGAGGCGGCGGCTTTCGCCTGCGGATGTTGGGCGACGAACCAGGCCTCGTCGAACTCGGCGCAGGCGGGCGCGCCGAGGGGGTTGCGCAAAAAGGCGGCGAAGGGGCTGCCGGCTTGCGGGCGACGCGCCGCGAAAAAGGCGGGATCGAAAAAGGGCGTCGGGCGGTTCCCCCGGCGCTCTCCGGTCAGCAGGTAATGGAGCAAGGCCAGGGGCGCGAGGGCGCGCGAGCCCAGATGCAGCCAGGCGTAATCGGCGGCGCGAAAGGCGCCGGATTTCACGATGGTCCAATAATCGGCGAGCAACTGCAGGATTCAGGTCTCCGGCGCGAGGCGGGGCTGTCCGCGCGCGCCCATTTAAGCGCAGGCCGAAAAAAGCGAAAGGCCGGGCCGAGCCACGCGTTTAGCGTTGGCTCGGCCCGGCCCCCCGGATCGATCGCTCAGGCGTCAGCCCTTCTTGAGCACCTTGGCGACGGGGTTCGGACGCAGCTCGGCTCGGG
>JAKANG010000365.1 GCA_021812505.1 Pseudomonadota bacterium | reverse complement strand
CCAAGCGTTGCGCCGATTGGCATAAGCAGGTCCAGTGCGGGTGTAGCTCAATGGTAGAGCAGCAGCCTTCCAAGCTGAATACGAGGGTTCGATTCCCTTCACCCGCTCCATTTCCAGCATGGCGCCGCAAATTCGGACAGGGGATAAGCGGATGTTCCGCCTGTCCCCGGCAGGCGTCATGGGGTCGCGGATCGACGGCGGCTGGGTCGCGCCGGTCAGCGGCCGTCCGGCGTGGTCATGCCGAAAAAACGATTCCTGGTCTGCCGATAGTGGACTGCGGGATCGTAAATCGCGACGGAAAGGGCCAGCCGGCGCGCGGAAAGCAGCCCCATCGCCGACATGACCGCATAGGACGCGACGACGCGATCGCGCTGGGCGGTCACCAGACGCACGCGCGCGTTGAGCAGGTCCTGCTGGGCGTTCAGGATGTCCTGCGTCGTGCGCAGACCGTCCTTGGCTTCTTCCCGCACGCCATCGAGCGCGAATTCAGCCGCCTTGACATTCGCCTCAGTGGCGGGGATCGACGCGCGCGCCGCCGCCAGTTGGGCCCATGCGACCGTGACATCCGCTCTGACGGCGCGGCGCCGCGTTTCCACGGCGAGACGCGTCTTGCCGAGGCGCTCCTTGGCGCCGCGAATGGCGGCATATTCGGCTCCGCCCTGATAGATCGGAATATCGATCTGGCCGCCAACGGCGGCGATCGTTTGATTATAGCCGGGGATTCCGGTCACGTCATATTGCTGCTGGACATTGGCCGCCGCGGTCGCTGTCGGCGACAGGGCGCTCTCGGCGGCCTTGACCGCCGCCTCGTCGACATCGACCTGATGCAGCGCGCCGAGGATCGTCGGGTTTTTAGCCAGAGCGAGGTCGATCGCTCCATCGAGGCTAGGCGGAAGCAATTTTTCGATCGGCTGGGCCGGATTCAGCCGAACCGGCTCGGCGCCGATCGTGCGCCGATAGGTGGCGGCGCTGGCGTCCAGTCGGGCGCGCGCCAAGGCGACATCCGCGCGACCCGTGGCCAACGCCGTCTTGGCCTGTTCGACGTCGGTCCTTGTCACTTCATTCGCGTCGAAACGGCTTTGCGCATTTTGCAACTCGACCTCGAGGACCGCGACATTGTTCCGTCTCAGCGCGAGGGTCGCAGTATCGCGCAAGACGTCCATATAGGCGGTCGCCGCCGCGAGCAGGATGGTGGATTCGGCATCGCGCAGAGTTTCGCGCGCCATCAGCGCGCCGGACTCGGCGCCGCTGACCGCATTCGCCGTGCGCTGTCCGTCGAACAAGGTCTGGGTGGCCGTCACGCCATAGTCGCGCGGAGTCGCCGCCATTTTTTGCAACCCCGGTTCGAGCGGATCGTTGATCGAAACGCTGTATTCGTAGGCCGCGCTGGCGGCGGCGGAAATATTCGGCAGCCAGCCGGCCTTGGCCTTCGGGACGTTCTCGTCGCTGGCGCGAACGCCGGCGCGTTCGCTGTTGAGGTCCGGATTGGCTTCATAAGCGCGCGCCAGCGCGCCCGACATCGTTTCCGCCGCCGCGTTGAAAGGCGAAAAAGCCGAGAGGGACGCAAGGAAAACGGCGGCGCAGCCGCGTCGCGCGGACGCCGCGGCCTTCCTCGTCGGGGCGGTCACCTGAATTGACCGAAGCGTTCGACCGATTCCACCCAGTAGGTCAGATCCGGAACGGGACAGCGCTCGCGCAGATCGGTCAGCAGCGTCTCCACCCGTTCCCGCGCCAGCACCAGGACGGCCATGCGGCGTTCAACACGCCCGCGAACTTTTTCGCGCGCGGAGACGTCGTCGAAGCTCGCGCCATGGCCTTCCGCGCGCAGGCTGGTGAAACCGGGCAGCGGAGGCTCCGAATCGAGGAGGACGTCGAGAATCTTGTCTTCCGCGGCGGAAGGAAAGACCAGCGTCAGTTTGCAGAGGTCGTGGTCCATTGCGGTTTCCGCGTTTCAACTCGCGAGGGGCCGGCCGGAGCGCCGAAGCGCCGGAAGGAGATCGGCAGCAGCACCAGCGTCAGAAGGGTCGAGGTAATCAGGCCGCCGATCACCACAATTGCGAGCGGCTTCTGGATCTCCGATCCGGGGCCGGTCGCGAAAAGCAGCGGCACAAGCCCGAACGCGGCGATGGTCGCGGTCATCATGACGGGCCGCAAACGGCGCAGCGCGCCGTCGCGCACGGCGACGTCGATCGGCGCGCCCCCCGCCAGGAGCTGATTGAAATAGCCGACCATGACCAGACCGTTGAGTACGGCGATGCCTAGAAGCGCGATGAAGCCGACCGACGCCGGGACCGACAGATATTGCCCCGAGATCCAGAGCGCGACAAGTCCGCCGACCAGGGCGAAGGGGACATTGGCGAGGATCAGGAGCGACTGTTTCACCGATCCGAGCGTGGCGAAAAGCACAACGAAAATCAAACCGAGCGCGATCGGCACGACGATGGCGAGGCGCGCGGCCGCGCGCTGCTGGTTTTCGAACTCGCCGCCCCATACCAGCCTGTAACCGCGCGGCAAGGGGACGTCCCTGGCCACCGCCTTCTGGGCGTCCTCGACGAAGCCGACGAGGTCGCGCCCGCTGACATAGGCCTGGATGATCGAAAAACGCGAGCCGTCCTCACGGTCGACCTTCACCACGCCGGACTGACGGGTCAGCTGGGCGACGTCGCCGACGCGGATCATGCCGCCGTCGCCCGCCGCCAGCTGCATTTGGGCAAAGAGCTCCGGCGATTCGCGGACCGGCTGCGGGCCGCGGACGAGGATATTGGTGCGCCGCCCGGGTTCGATCACCAATCCGGCTGGCGCGCCTTCGAGCAGCGCGCGCAATTCGTCCTGGACGCGGGTGACCGACACTCCGGCGCGGCCAAGCGCCATCCGGTCAAGCTTGATCTGGAGGTAATCGACCGCGCCGGCTGATGGAGTCATCACTTCGGCGGCGCCGCGAACCTTCTCCAGCGTCGCCTTGACGCGGCCCGCGAGTTCGGCGAGCGCGCCGAGATCGGGACCGAAGATCTTGACCGCCAGATTGCCGCGCGAGCCGGTGAGCATTTCCGACACGCGCATCTCGATCGGCTGGGTGAAGGCGAACTCGACTCCGGGAATTTCGGACATCGCCTGACGCAATTGCGATAGCAGCCACTCCTTGTCCGGAACTC
>JAKANG010000364.1 GCA_021812505.1 Pseudomonadota bacterium | reverse complement strand
CGCGCAGTTCCAGGGCCGGCGCCAGAGGTTCGATTTCGACATGATGATCGGCCTGTGGCAGGCCTCGGCCTCGCCCGGCAACGAGCAGCGCATGCGCTGGGGCGGCGACAGCGCCAATCAGGAAGCGTCCTACAATCTCGCCGGGGCCAAAAGCCCGGCGATCGACGCCATGATCGCGGCCCTGCAGGCGGCGCGGAGCCGGGAGGCCTTCGTCACCGCAGCCCGCGCGCTGGATCGCGTGCTTCTCTCGGGCTTCTATGTGGTCCCGCTGTACCATTCGCACGCGCAATGGATCGCCCATTGGCGACGGATCGCGCATCCAACGGCTTTGCCGCATTATGCGCAACCCTTGTTTGGCGATGCGCTGGAGACGTGGAGTCTGTCTGCGCCGCCCGAACCTCAGCTCGACCGGCGTTGAGGGCGGCGATGAAGGAGCGCGGCCATTCGCCGGAGATCCAGTCCAGACGGTGATCGCCTCGCGCCGCCTCGCCGGCGGCCTCCGCGTCCGCGACCGGCCGCCGCGACGCCCGCGACAGACGGCCGCCGACGTCCAGGATGAGGAAAAGCGCGGCATAGGCCCAGGCGCCGCAGGAAACGGCGAGGCCGACGGCGAAAAACTGGAACAGTCGCGGCAGCCGAGGGCCGGACGCTTGTTTCCGTGACGCTGCGCCGTGGTCGAGGCCCAGCGCAAAGACGAAGAAAGCGCCGGACATCTCGACCCAGACCGCGCCAGCCGGCAAGCCGCGCGGCGCGAGCGCCGCAACGACCATTCCGGCGGCCAGCCCCAGGGCCAAAGCGGCAAGGGGGAAGAAGAAAGCCGTACAGCGATGGGAAACGCGGCTGCCCAGCCCGGCCCAAGCGCCAATGAACCGTGCGGTGATAATGTTCGGCGCCATGGCGGGAACTCCGCGAAGGAAACGGCGACTCGATCAAACTGTAAGAAACGCACTAACGATTCGTTAACGTGACGTTAGCCGTCCGCGCCGGATTGCAAAAAGGACAATTCGAATTGTCCCCAACACCCTTGCCATTCGAGCCGCGTCGCTTAACTTCGGACGCGGAGCCAGATACGGCGGAGACCTGTTTTGGACATCATCAAGGCGGCCCTCGACCTGCGCCCGCCCCGTTCGAACCGGCCCTGGCCGCCGACGCAGCTGGCGCTGGCGCTGCAGGGCGGCGGCTCGTTCGGCGCCTTCACCTGGGGCGCGCTCGAACGCCTGCTGGAAGAAGAACGGATCACGCTCGACGCCTTTTCCGGGGCGAGCGCCGGCGCCGTCAACGCCGCCTTGCTGGTCAGCGGCCTCGCCGCCGGCGGACGCGAAGGCGCGCGCAAAACGCTCGAAAAGTTCTGGACCGACGTCAGCCACACCGCGACCTTCCTGCCCAAGGCCGCCGCCTTGCCGCTCGGCTTTCTCGCCCGCACGCTGTCGCCCTATCAATTCAATCCGTTCGACCTCAATCCGCTGCGCGTGGCGCTCGAATCCCATATCGATTTCGAGCGCCTGCGGCATGTCGTCAGCCCGCGCCTGCTGATCGCCGCCACGCGGGTCAGCACGGCGAGCCTGCGCATCTTTCGCAATGACGAGATCACTTCGGCGGTGATCCTCGCCTCCGCCTGCCTGCCCCTCCTCCACCAATCCATCGAGATCGACGGCGAGCTGTATTGGGACGGCGGCTATATCGCCAATCCGCCGCTGACGCCGCTGGTCATGGAGACCAACGCCTCCGACGTCCTGATCATCCAGATTTCGCCGACCAAATCGCGGAAGCCCCCGCGCTCGCGCCGCGACATCGAACACCGGATCGACCAGATCAACTTCGCGTCGACCCTGGAGCGCGAAATCGAAGCCATTCGTCTGCTCGCCCCGCTGTGCGCCGGCGGCGACGCCTCCGGCAAATGGGCGAAGCTGCGGCTCGACCGCATCGCGGCGGAAGACGAAATCGAACAGCTCGCCGAACACAGCCCCGCGAATCTGCAATGGACCTTCGTCAGCCGGCTGCGCGACGCCGGCCGCGCCGCCGCGCAAAGCTGGCTGGAGCAGACCGGAGATTTCTCGCCTCATTTCCTCACGGGCTGAAGGAGCCGCCATGACCATGAAGACTTTGCATTTCGTCACCATGCTTGGAAGCCTGCGCAAGGCCTCGGTCAATGGCGGCGTCGCCCGCGCCCTGCCCGCGCTCGCGCCCGAGGGCGTCAACATTTCGGCGCTCGGCTCGGTGGGTGATTTTCCACATTACGACGCCGACCTCCAGGCCGAGGGCTTTCCGGCCGCCGTCGAGGCCATGGCGGCGTCGATCCAGGCCGCGAACGGCGTGATCATCGTCTCGCCGGAATATAATTATTCCGTTCCCGGCGCGTTGAAGAACGCCATCGACTGGTTGTCGCGCCTGCCCTCGGCCCCCTTCAAGCAGAAGTCGGTCCTGATCATGAGCGCCTCGCCCGGCGCGCTCGGCGGCGCGCGGATGCAATATCACCTGCGCCAGACGTTCGTGTTCCTCGACGCCCATGTGTTCAACACGCCCGAAGCCATGATCGGCGGGGCCTATGGCAAGAGCGACAACGCGACCGGCGACCTTACCGACGAAGGCACAAAGGACTTTTTGCGCAAACAGCTCACGGCCTTCGCCCAATTCGCGACAGCCTGATCGGCACAAACCAAAGCCCGATCGCCCTCCCTCCCCCTCGCAGGGGGGCGGCGGGCGCAGCGTGACGGTCGGGTCCGCCCGGCAAACAAAGCCCCCCGAACCCGGCGCCTTGCCTGTTCGCCCGCCTTCCGCGAAAAAACATTGCCCGCCTGGGTGGCGTTGCTCTAAATTCCCGAACGCCCTTTCTCCCTGGCAGCCATGACCGACCTCTACGCCGTGATCGGCAACCCGATCGCCCAAAGCAAATCGCCCTTCATCCACAAAAGCTTCGCCGAGCAATCCGGGCAGGATCTGGACTATGTCGCCATTCTCGGCGAGCCGGGGCGGTTTCGCGAGCAGATCGACGACTGGCGCGCGCGCGGCCTGCGCGGCCTCAACATCACCGCGCCATTCAAGCTGGACGCCTTCGCCTATGCCACAGACCTGTCGCCCGAGGCCGAAACGGCCGGCGCGGTCAATTGCCTGACCTTCACGGCCGAAACAGCGCGCGGCGACAATTTCGACGGC
>JAKANG010000363.1 GCA_021812505.1 Pseudomonadota bacterium | reverse complement strand
GCTGGTCGAGATGCTGTTCCGGCGCGAGGCCGAGGCCCAGCCGCTCGACACGCCGGAGCGCCGCGCCGGGTTGGAGCGCCGCCTGCGCGAGGCGGCGGGCCAGATTCGCGACGAAAGCCTGCGCCGCCATTATCTCGACGACCTGCGCGCGCGGCTCAACGACCTGTTCGGGCGGACGCGGCAGCCTTCCGAGGGCTTCCGCCGCGGGGCGCCGCGCGACGCGGGCCGGCGGGCGCCGCTCGCCGCCAGCTCCACTTTGCTGCAATCGAGCCTGTTCGCCGCCCGCCGGGAAGCGTCGGCGCCGCGCGAAAACCTCATCCTCGCGCTGCTGGTCAACCATCCGGGGCTCCTCGTCCGCCACGCCGAAGACGTGGCGCGGCTCGAATTCGCTGGCGCGGCGGGCGAAAGGCTGCGCGACGCCCTGCTCGGTCTGGCCGAGCCCGACCACACGTCCCACGACCTGCGCGAGCGGCTCGCCGCGCGCGGTTTTGGCGCGCAGATCGACGCTTTGGCGCGCGACGCCACACTTTCGACATTATGGTGCGTAAGGCCGGACGCTCACGAAAATGACGCAGACGAGGTCCTGCGGCAGGCTCTGGCCTTGCACCACAAGCAACGGGCGTTAAATAGGGAATTGCGGCAGGCGGAAACCCGCCTCGCCGAGGAGCCGTCCGAGGCCAATTTCGCAGTCCTTGCCGATATCAGGGCCCAATTGTCCGCGCTGGAAGGCGTCGAGGCCACGATCGAGGGTTTTGGCGCGAGCTCCGGGCGGGAAGACAAGTCTGTTTGACGAAAAGATTTGCGCGCCTGGCGCGCTGGAATGGAACCTTGCCGCAGCGGAGCGGCTTGGTTAGGCGGACGTTAAATCTTTCCGCGCACCTTGCCCAGCGGCCGCTGATTCGCTAGGGCAAGCCGGCGGAATCATGCGGTTTGGAGTCACCATGGCGAAGAAAGACGACGCGAAGCCGGAAGGCGAAGCCGGGGTTGCCGAAACGACGGACAGCCCGCTTCTCGATCTCTCCGACGCCGCCGTCAAGCGCATGATGAAGCTCGCCAAGAAGCGGGGCTTCGTCACTTATGCCGAACTGAACGCCGTCCTGCCCTCCGAAGAGGTCACCTCGGATCAGATCGAGGACATTTACGCCGTTCTCAACGAGATGGGCATCAATGTCATCGAGGCCGAGGAGGCCGACGAAACCGAGGAAGAGGCCGGGGGCGAGGAAGAAGAGGCCGAGGGCGGCGACCTGGTCGAGGCGGCCGCCAGCAAGCCCGTCGCCACGCGCTCCTCGGAGCCCGCCGACCGCACCGACGATCCCGTGCGCATGTATCTGCGCGAGATGGGCTCGGTCGAGCTGCTGTCGCGCGAGGGCGAAATCGCCATCGCCAAGCGCATCGAAGCCGGGCGCGAGGCGATGATCGCCGGCCTGTGCGAAAGCCCGCTGACCTTTCAGGCCATCATCATCTGGCGCGACGAACTGGTCGACAACAAGGTTCTGCTGCGCGAGATCATCGATCTTGAGGCCACCTATTCCGGTCCGGACCGCACGGGCGGGCGCGAGGAAGAGGGCGAAGAGGAGGCCGAGGCCCCCGCGACGGCCCCGCGCAACCCGCCCGCCGGCCTCGACGAGCCGCCGATCCCCGAAGAATCCTTCGAGGAAGAGGACGACCTCGACAATTCGGTCTCGCTCTCCGCCATGGAGACGGAACTCAAGCCGCGCGTGCTGGAGACGTTCGACCGCGTCGCCGACGCCTACAAGAAGCTGCGCCGGCTGCAGGACCAGAACGTCGAGAACAAGCTCAAGAACGAGGCGCTGACCCCGGCCCAGGAGCGCAAGTACAAGACGCTCAAGAAAGAGATCGTCACCGACGTCAAGTCGCTGTCGCTCAACCAGAACCGCATCGACGCGCTGGTCGAGCAGCTCTATGACATCAACCGCCGGCTGATCGGGCTGGAAACCAGGCTGTTGCGCCTCGCCGAAGGCTTCGGCGTCGCCCGCGAGGATTTCCTGAAGCATTATCACGGCGCCGAACTCGACCCGAAGTGGCTGTTGCGCGTCTCCAAGCTTGGCGCGCGCGGCTGGAAGGAATTCGTCGCCCATTCCAAGGACGACATCCACGACCTGCGCGGCGAGATCCATGCGCTGGCGACCGAGACGGGCCTGGAGATCCAGGAATTCCGCAAGATCGTCCATATGGTGCAGAAGGGCGAGCGCGAAGCCCGTCAGGCCAAGAAGGAAATGGTCGAGGCCAATCTGCGCCTCGTCATCTCCATCGCCAAGAAATACACCAATCGCGGCCTGCAGTTCCTCGACCTGATCCAGGAGGGCAACATTGGCCTGATGAAGGCGGTCGATAAATTCGAATACCGTCGCGGCTACAAGTTCTCGACCTATGCGACCTGGTGGATTCGCCAGGCGATCACCCGCTCGATCGCCGACCAGGCGCGCACGATCCGCATCCCGGTCCATATGATCGAGACGATCAACAAGATCGTGCGCACCTCGCGCCAGATGCTGCACGAGATCGGCCGCGAGCCGACGCCGGAGGAACTGGCGGAAAAGCTCGCCATGCCGCTCGAAAAAGTGCGCAAGGTGCTGAAGATCGCCAAGGAGCCGATCTCGCTCGAAACGCCGATCGGCGACGAGGAGGATTCGCATCTCGGCGACTTCATCGAGGACAAGAACGCGATCCTGCCGATCGACGCCGCGATCCAGAGCAATCTGCGCGAAACGACGACCCGCGTGCTCGCCTCGCTGACGCCGCGCGAAGAACGCGTGCTGCGCATGCGCTTCGGCATCGGCATGAACACCGACCACACGCTGGAAGAGGTTGGGCAACAGTTCTCGGTCACGCGCGAAAGAATCCGCCAGATCGAGGCCAAGGCCCTGCGCAAGCTGAAACACCCCTCGCGCAGCCGCAAGCTGCGGTCCTTCCTGGACAACTGATTCTTGAAGCCCGCGGCAAAATCGCGGGCTTTTCATCAATCGGAGCCGCGATGGCCCTCGAAATCCTCAGCCGCCTGCCGGACGAGCCAACCGGCAAGCCGCCGCTTCTCTTCGTCCATGGCGCCTGGCTCGCCGCCTGGTGCTGGGACGACTATTTTTTGCCCTATTTCGCCAGCCGCGGCTATCCGTCCTTCGCCGTCAGTCTGCGCGGCCACGGCG
>JAKANG010000362.1 GCA_021812505.1 Pseudomonadota bacterium | reverse complement strand
GCCGCCAGGCTCACCTGCGAAGAACCGATCGGGATATCGTGCGACGCCAAAGCTTTGTTCCTTAATCCTGCCAAGAATTGACCATTAATGCAGTGTTATTCAAGAAGGGCTTGCCTAGGGCGAGCAGCAATGGCATTTTTCTGGTATGGTTCCCAATGGCGCAACCCTGATTGGGACCAACGGAGCGGCAAGTCGGCATGTTGGCTTGGTTGAGCAGCGGATGGCGTAAGAGCGCGGCGGGCTTGCTCGTCGCGCTTTATGGGCTGTGCGCGGTGGTACCGGTCGCCGCCGTAGCGGCGAGCGACAGCTCCATGGCCGTGCATTGCCTGAGCGAGGACCCGCACGCCGCCCAAAATAACGCCCCTGGCGGCGGCGCCGGCCATCATCATTCCGTCCCGGGCGACCTTGACCAAGGCGCCGTGGCCAAATGCTGCGGCCTTTTCGGCGTAAGCGCCCTTACGCCGGCATTCGACGCGGTCATCGGGCACATGGCCCGAACCTCCGACGTCGCCCTGCCGGCGACCGATAGCCTGCTCGGGCGCGGTTCCGACCGCATCGACCGGCCGCCGAGATTCCTCCAGTCGCTTTGAACACCGGCGCGGCGGCTCGCTGAGCCCCTCGCGCGCGTCATCAATCGATGGATGAGGAATTTCCATGTCCGCAGGACTCTGTCTGCGTTCCGACGCCATGCGTGGGCGGCCGGGGCGGTCTGGATTATCGCGTTACGCGGCCCATGCCGCTTTGATTGCGATTGTGCTGCTGGCGCAGGGCTGCGCCGGCGTTCCCCCGCACGTCGCGCAAGGCGCCGACCCTTCCGATCCGAATGTCCGCGTCGCGACGGCAAATTATCGGCCTGTACTCGGCGGCTATACGAGCGCGCGGCCGGCCGAACCCGCGCCCTGGACCGGACGCAATGACGGCGCCGCACCGGCGCCGAAGGACGGGCGCTGATGCCAAACCATTTGCGCCCCCTCGCGGCCCTCGCCGGCGCCCTTTTGCTATCGGCCTGCGCCTCGTTTTCACCCGATGGCGGCATGAGCGTCACCGCCGATATCGCCCGGCGCGACCTGCGCAAGGACGCCGTCGCCGTCCGTAATGAGGACGACGCCGGCGCTGCCCGCGCCCGGGTGGCCCATCTGCTCAAACGGCCTTTGAGTGCCGACGCGGCAGTGCAAGTCGCGCTGCTGAACAATCGCGGCCTGCAAGCGGCCTACAACGAACTCGGTATCGCCGAGGCGGTGAGGGTTCGCCAGTCGCTGCCGCCTAATCCGTCCATCGACATCACCCGCGTTTCCGGTTCGGGCGAAACCGAATTCGACGGCCAGATCGTCGCCAGCATTCTCGCGCTGGCCACGCTGCCGGCGCGGTCTGAGATTGCCGCCGACCGCTTCCGGCAGGCGCAACTTGCCGCAGCGTTAACGACATTGCGGCTGGCTGCCGAAACCCGGCGCGCCTATTACCGCGCCGTCGCAGCCCAACAGCTCGTCGGCCTGCTCGAACAGGCGAACAGTTCGGCGGCGACCGCGGCGCAGCTCGCCAAGCGCCTGGGCGAGACGGGCGCGCTCAACAAGCTCGACCAGGCGCGCGAGCAAGCCTTCCATGCCGAGCTTTCCGCCCAGCTCGCGACCGCGCGACAGCGCGCGGCGAGCGAGCGCGAGCGGCTGATCCGTTCGCTCGGCCTGTGGGGCCGCGATCTCGCTTTCAAGATTCCAAACCGGCTCCCGCCGCTGCCGAAACGCGCACCGGCTTTGCGCACCGTCGAGCAGGAGGCGGTCAGCCGCCGCGTCGATTTGCAGATCGCGCGCATCGAACTCGAGGCGCTCGCCAAGTCCTACGGACTGACGAATGCGACGCGCTTCATCAACGTGCTGGAAGGCGGCTATGCCGACAAGATCACCAGCAATGGCGGCACCGTTCGCCAGCGCGGCTTCGCGGTAGTGTTCGAGGTGCCGATTTTCGACTTCGGCGAAACACGCATGCGCGAGGCCGAACAGGCCTATATGCAGGCGGTCAACCGGCTGGCGCAGAAGGCGATCGATGTGCGCTCGCAGGCGCGCGAAGCCTATCGCAACTATCGCGCCGCTTACGACATCGCCGGGCATTACCAGCGCGAGGTGCTGCCGCTGCGCCGGGTCATTTCCGACGAGATGATGCTGAATTACGGCGCGATGCAGGTGGACATTTTCGCACTGCTCGCCGAGTCGCGGCAGAAAATCGCCGCGAATGTGAGCGCAGCCCAGGCGCTGCGCGACTTCTGGCTCGCCGGCAGCGATCTGTCGGAAGCCCTGACCGCCGGCGAGCCCGCAGGCGGCGGCGAAACCGCGAGCATCGCCGTGCCCGGTTCCGGCGAAGCAGCCGGCCATTGAAACGACAAGGAGAACAGCCATGATCTCACGGCGTCATCTCATCGGCGGCTCGGCCATCCTCGCCGGCGCCGCCGCCGTCAGCGGACGGGTGCAGGCGGCCGCCATCCCCGAGGCGGTCATCACGACGTCCCCGGCGATGCAGCCGCCGCTCCGCCCCGCGAGCGGCCCCGATTATCAGCCAGTGGTCACGCTCAACGGCTGGACGCTGCCCTGGCGCATGAACGGCGACTGGAAGGAATTCCACCTGGTCGCCGAGCCGGTGGTGCGCGAATTCGCGCCCGGCATGAAGGCGCATCTGTGGGGCTACAACGGCCAGTCGCCGGGCCCGACCATCGAATGCGTCGAAGGCGACAAGGTGCGCATCTTCGTCACCAACAAATTGCCCGAGCACACGACCGTTCATTGGCACGGCATGCTGCTGCCAAACGGCATGGACGGCGTCGGCGGCCTCACGCAGCCGCACATCAAACCGGGACAAACTTTCGTCTACGAATTCGCGATCCGGAAGAGCGGAACCTTCATGTACCACCCGCATTCGGACGAAATGGTGCAGATGGCGATGGGCATGATGGGCTTCTTCGTCGTGCACCCGCGCGATCCGAATCTTCATCGGGTCGACCGCGATTTCGTGTTCCTGATGAGCAGCTACGACATCAACCCCGGCAGTTATATGCCGAAGGTCATGACCATGACCGATTTCAACATGTGGACCTGGAACAGCCGCGTGTTTCCCGGGATCGATCATCTGGTGGTCCGGCAAGGCGATCGCGTGCGCGTGCGCATCGGCAACCTCACCATGACC
>JAKANG010000361.1 GCA_021812505.1 Pseudomonadota bacterium | reverse complement strand
CAACCAGTTTGGAGTTCCGCTGGTGATCCGGATGGCGACCGGCGCGGGTCGACAGCTTGCGGCCCAGCACTCGCACAGTCTGGAAGGCTGGTATGCGCATATTCCGGGGATCAAGGTGCTCGCGCCCGCGACCGTCGAAGACGCCCGCGGCATGCTCTGGACGGCGCTGCAGGATCCCGACCCGGTCCTGATTTTTGAAAATGTCATGCTCTATAACATGACCGGCGGGCTGGCGGCCGCCGCAGGCCCGGTCGAGATCGACAAGGCCGCGGTGCGGCGGATGGGGGACGACATCACCCTCATCACCTATGGCGGCTCGCTTTGGAAGACGCTGGCGGCCGCCGAGGCGCTGCAAGGCGACGCGATCAACGCGGAAGTGATCGATCTGCGCAGCCTGCGGCCGCTCGACAACGACACGATCCTGGCGTCGGTTCGCAAGACGCGCCGGGCGCTCATCGTCGACGAAGGCTGGCGTTCCGGCAGTCTTGCGGCCGAGGTTTGCGCACGGATCGTCGAGGGGGCCTTTTTCGAGCTGGACGCGCCGATCGGCCGCGTCTGCAGCGAGGAGGTTCCCATTCCTTACGCGCGTCATCTTGAAGAAGCGGCCATCCCTCAGACGTCGAAGATCGTCGCCGCGGTCAAAGCCATTTTTGGAAAAGCGCGATGACCGACGGCCTCGTCGATTTTACGATGCCGTCCCTCGGCTCCGACATGGAGGCCGGTACGCTTGTCGAGTGGCTAGTCCGGCCGAGGGACAAGGTCAAGCGCGGCGACATTGTCGCTGTGGTCGAAACCCAGAAAGGGGCCATCGAGATCGAGGTCTTTGAAGACGGCGAGATTGCCGAAATCCTCGTCGAGCCGGGACAAAAAGTTCCGGTCGGAACGCCGCTCGCGCGCGTCCGCAAGGGCGTTCCCGCCAGTGCGGCGGCTGAGGCGGTCGCGGCGGCGGCTGCGCCTCCCCCGCCGCGGGCGCCTGCGCCGGAGCCGAAGGTTGTCGCGCCCCGGCGCAAGGAGGGGCGCGTCCTGGCTTCGCCGGCGGCGCGGGAGCTTGCGCGTTCGCTGGGCGTCGATCTTGCGAAAATCGAGGGCAGCGGCCCCGGCGGCGCGATTGTCCGCGCCGATATTGTCGGGCGCGCAACTGCGCCGGAAGAAAAGAAACCGATCGGGCTCGACCTCGCCGCCATGCGCGAGGCGATCTCAGCCGCCATGGCGCGGTCAAAACGCGAAATCCCGCATTACTATCTCCAGCACCAGATCGACGTCACGCCAAGCGAAGAATGGCTCGCGCGAACCAATGCGGGACGTCAGCCGGCCGATCGGCTTCTCTTTGCCGTTGTGGCGATGAAGGCCGTCGCCCTCGCGCTGAAGCGCTTCCCGCAATTCAACGGTTTCTGGCGCGAAGGGAAGTTCGAGCCCGCCGCCGCCGTTCATGTCGGCTTGGCCATCGCCATTCGCGGCGGCGGGCTTGCGGCGCCTGCGCTGCACGACGTCGATCGGCTTTCTCTGGATGAACTCATGACGCGGCTTCGCGACCTCGTGCCGAGAATGCGAGCCGGACGCATCCGCGGCTCGGAGATGGCGGACGCCACGATCACGGTTTCGAGCCTCGGCGAACGGGGCGTCGAGGCCTTGTTCGGCGTCATCTATCCGCCACAGGTCGCGCTCGTTGGATTCGGAACGATCGTGCGGCGGCCGTGGCTGACGGAGAACGAGGTTCGGGCGCGCTCGGTCGTCACGATCACGCTCGCGGCCGACCATCGCGTCAGCGATGGTCACGCCGGCGCCTTGTTTCTCGACGAGATCGGCAAGCTTGTTCAGGAGCCGGAAAAATTATGAACGAGACTGAGATTCGCGCGATATTTCTGCAGGAGCTGGGCAATATCGCGCCGGAAATGGACTTGCAACGGCTCGACGCTTACGCGGATCTCCGCGAGGCGCTTGACATCGACTCCATGGATCTTCTCAACCTCATGACGGCTCTTCACCGCCGCCTCGGCGTCAATATTCCCGAACTCGATTATCCAAAGCTCATGAACCTTGACGGCGCCCTGCGCTATCTCGGCGACCGGCTCAAATAGCAGCTTGTGGGGTTGAGGGCGCAAAATGTGTCCCGGCGTCGATCAGACCGCGGATGGCGCGGCGCTCGGAACGCCGCCGTCCTTTTCCATCTGCGCTCGAACGGCCTCGGCGATGGTCGCGAGATCGTCGCCGGTCAGGGTTTCCCGCTCCAGGAGAAGTTGCGCCCAGTTGCGATGGATCTCGGCGCAGGTCCCGATGATGTTCGTGGCGCGCTGAAAGGCTTCGTCGATCAGGCGGCGCACCGCCTGATCGATCGCTGCGCCGGTGGCCTCGCTCGCTTCCGCGGCTCTCGGGACGCCGAGCGTCGGCTCGAGATAGCGCGGTCGCTCGTCGATGAACGACGCCTGCCCGACCTCCTCCGTCATTCCGTAGCGGGAAACCATCGCGCGGGCGATCTCGGTGGCGCGCTGAAGATCGTCCGCGGCGCCGGTCGTCGGCTCATGGACGAGCGCCACTTCGGCCGCGCGCCCGCCGAGAAGGACCGTCATGCGGTCGCTCAGCTCGGAGCGGGTCATCAGATAGCGGTCGTCAGCCGGCATCTGCATCGTATAACCCAAAGCGCCCATCCCCCGGGGGATGATCGAGATTTTCTTGACCGGGTCCGTGCTCGGCAGGGCCATGGCGACAATCGCATGCCCCATTTCGTGAAAGGCGACAATCTTGCGCTCCTGCGGATTAATGAGCCGCTTGCGCCTTTCCGGTCCGGCGATGACTCTTTCGACGGCCGCCGTGAAATCGTCGAATGACACTGATTGCGCGCCGCGCCGGGTCGCGAGCGTAGCCGCCTCGTTCACCAGATTGGCGAGATCGGCCCCGGTAAATCCCGGCGTCAGGGCGGCGATCCGCTGCGGATCGACATCGCCATCGGTGGTGATTTTCTTCAGGTGGACGCCAAGGATTTCGACGCGACCCTGTTTGTCGGGCCGATCGATCGCGATCTGGCGGTCGAAGCGTCCGGCGCGCAGCAAGGCGGGATCGAGAATTTCGGGCCTGTTGGTCGCGGCGAGCAGAACCACGCCCACGCGCGGGTCGAAGCCGTCGAGTTCGCTCAGCAACTGGTTCAGGGTCTGCTCCTTCTCGTCGGCGCCGCCGCCGAGTCCG
>JAKANG010000360.1:2106-3185 GCA_021812505.1 Pseudomonadota bacterium | reverse complement strand
CGCTGACCACGTCCGCCCCTGCGGCCGCCGCCCACGGAAAGGCGCCCAAGGCGCCGAAGCCGGCCCGGGCGGAAGCCGTCCAGGCCGCTGCCGGCGCAAGCGGGGGCTATGCCGTCCAGCTTTCCGGCGAGCCGAACGAGGCAGACGCCCGCGCCGCGGCGAAGCGCCTCTCGGCCAAATATTCCGGCGCGCTGGAGGGCCGTCACGCCGTTCCCGTCAAGGCCAGCGTCGGCGGCCGGACGGTCTGGCGCGTGCGCGTCGGCCATCTCTCCGAGGAAAAGGCCAAGAGCATGTGCTCGGCGGTGAAAAACGCGGGCGGCACCTGCTTCATCGCCAGGGATTGAGAACGCAGGGATTCGACGGGCAAGGATTCGAGGAGATTGAGTTTTCGCGCCTTCATCGCCGGCTGCGCCGGCCCCGTCCTCAGCGCCGACGAATGCGCTTTCCTCAGGGAGACGCGGCCGTGGGGGCTGATCCTTTTTCGCCGCAACGTGGAGACGCCGGATCAGCTCCGCGCGCTGACCGACTCCTTCCGCGACCTTCTCGGGGCGGACGCCGCCGTGTTGGTCGATCAGGAGGGCGGCAGGGTGCAGCGGCTCAGTCAGCCGCACTGGCCGGTCTATCCTCCGGCCGCCGTTTTCGGGCGCATGGGTAGCGAAGGCGCGCGCCTGGCCGGGATTTGCGCGCGGCTCATCGCTTTGGACCTACGCGCCGTGGGGATCGACGTCGATTGCCTGCCGGTGCTGGATTCCCCGGCGCCGGGCGCGCATCAGGTGATCGGCGACCGCGCCTATGCCGACAATCCGGACGATGTCGCGCGTCTCGGCCGCGCCGCCGCGCGGGGCCTCATGGCCGGCGGTGTCATGCCGGTGATGAAACATATTCCCGGCCACGGCCGCGCCCTGGCCGACAGCCATCTGGAGCTTCCCCGCGTCAAAGCCGCGCGGGCGGAACTGGAGCGGGATTTCGCGCCCTTCCGCGCCAACGCCGACCTTCCGGCGGCGATGACCGCCCATGTCGTCTACGAGGCGCTCGATCCTGTTTTTCCCGCGACTCTTTCACGCGAGACGCTGCAGAAT
>JAKANG010000360.1:0-2096 GCA_021812505.1 Pseudomonadota bacterium | reverse complement strand
AATGTCGTGCGCGGGGAGATCGGCTTCGACGGTCTGCTGATGACCGACGATCTTTCGATGAAGGCGCTCGAAGGGCGCTTCTTCGAGCGGGCGGCGCGGGCCTTCGGCGCCGGCGTCGATCTCGCTTTGCATTGCAACGGCGACCTGGCCGAGGCCGGCGCGGTGGCCCATGCCTCGCCGATGCTCGCCGGGCTTTCGCTGGCGCGCGTGGAGCGCGCGCGTGCGGCTGTCGCGGCGGAAGTCGTGGCGGCGGAGCAGGCGGCGGAGCCCTTCGATCCTGTGGAAGCGCGGGCGGAATTGTTCGCGGCGCTTGCGGCGGTCGCTTGATTCCCGCAGGCTGTACACCTGATTCGTTTCGAGTTGAGGGGAATGGAACGGAATCACGACGCTCCGCCGGAAGAGGCGACGCCGGTTCTGGAGCCGGCCGACGCGGCTTTCGAGGCGGAGGGCGGAAAACAGGACGAAGAGGCGGAGTTCCGGGTCGATGTCGATGGCTATGAAGGCCCGCTTGACCTGCTGCTGGAGCTTGCCCGCCGCCAGAAGGTTGACCTGAGCCGTATTTCGGTGCTCGCGCTCGCCGAGCAATATCTGGAGTTCATCGAGGCGGCGCGCCGCGTCCGGCTGGATCTGGCCGCCGATTATCTCGTCATGGCGGCCTGGCTCGCCTATCTGAAATCGCGCCTGCTGCTGCCGGCGCCGCCAAAAGCCCAGGAGCCCGACCCCAAGGATCTCGCCGCCAATCTCGCCCGCCGGCTGAGGCGGCTCCAGGCGATCCGCGTCGCTGCGGAACGGCTGATGAATCGCCCGCGCCTCGGTCGCGACCTGTTCACACGCGGCGCGCCGGAAGGGCTCGACATCGTCAATGCGCCGATTTTCCAGGCGAGCCTGTTCGATCTGCTCTCCGCTTACGCCCTGCAGCGCCAGAAACAGGCCATGTCCCACATTTCGGTCAGGACGCGGCAGGTGTGGTCGCTGGCCGAAGCGCGCGAGGCCCTTGAACGCATTCTCGGCATGGCGGTCGAATGGACCGCGCTCGACAATTATCTGATAGACTGGGTCGCGACCCCGGCCCAGGCCCGCACCGCCCGCGCCTCGACTTTTTCCGCGTCGCTGGAAATGGTCAAGGAGGGGCTGATCGATCTGCGCCAGGACCGCGCCTTCGCGCCGCTGATGCTGCGTCGGCGCCAGGCGCTGGCGGCTGAGTAAGTTCTTGGCTGAGTAAGTTCTTGGCGGAGTGAGCTTTTGGCGGAACAGGAGTCCTTGTTCGATCTCAAGGCGGCGGACGTCGCCGCCCTTCTCGCGCGTGGGCCGGGGCAGGCGCAGCGCGAGGTGATGCGGCTATGCGAGGCGATGATCTTCGCCTCGGCTGCGCCATTGAGCGAGGAGGAAATGCTCAAGCGCCTGCCGGACGGCGCGGAGCTCGGGGCGGCGCTGGCCTATCTCAAGGCCGAATATTTCGCGCGCGGCGTGAACCTGGTCAAGGTCGGCAAGAAATGGCTGTTCCGCACCGCGCCGGACCTCGCCTTCGTGCTGCAGCGCGAGCAGCAGGAGCCGAAAAAACTGTCGCGCGCCGCGTTGGAGACGCTGGCGATCGTCGCCTATCACCAGCCCGTGACCCGCGCCGAGATCGAGGACATTCGCGGCGTGGCGATCTCCAAGGGCACGATGGACGTGCTGCTGGAGACCGGCTGGGTGCGGTTGCGCGGCCGCCGCCGCGCGCCGGGTCGCCCGGTGACCTATGGCACGACCGATGCTTTCCTGTTGCATTTCGGACTGGAGCAGATTTCCGACCTGCCCGGCCTCGACGAACTGAAAGGCGCGGGCCTGTTCGACGGCCGCCTGCCCAAGGGTTTTGGCGTGCCGCAGCCGCGCGACGATTCGGCTTTGATGGAAGACGAGGAGGCTTTGGGCGACGATCCGCTCAACGAGTCTTTCGCTTCGGATTTGCCCGAGGAATAGCCGCCGGCCTGAAAGCTTCGCGCAAGGCAAAGGCCGTGAAACAGGCCGTCCTCCATAATGGCGGACGAAGGCCCCAGGGGCGGCGATGCAAAAATTATGTTAGGAAAGGCGACTGCCTTATTCGTCCAAGGGTGACA
>JAKANG010000359.1 GCA_021812505.1 Pseudomonadota bacterium | reverse complement strand
CTCGGGCTCGACCCCGACCCGGACCCCGCCCAGCCGCGCCTTGCTCTCGGCGTCGAAAAAAGTGAGGAAATTGCTGTCCTCGTTGGTCACATAAAGAGTCTTGCCATCGGGCGAGACATCGACCCGATCAGGGTCGCGGCCGGCCGGGAATTGCTCGATAACGCTGAGCTTTTGCGGGTCGATGATCGCGATCGAGTCAGAATCGCCGAGCGCGACGTAGATTTTCCGGTTGTCGGGGCTCACGACAATGCCGCGCGGGCGCTGGGCGAGCGGAATGGTCGCCTTGACGCTCATTTTGTCGAGGTCGATCACCGTGACGCTGTTGCCCTTCTCATTGGTGACGAAGGCGTCGAAGGCCCAAGCGGACGGCGCCCAACAGAGCGCGAGAAGGGCGGGCGCGAAAAATTTTATTAGAAACGGCATTTCGACTCCGGCCGATCGTAGCCCAGCGTGTCCAGCTCCGAGAACTGATGCAAAAAGCCCTCCTGCGGCGAGACGGAAACGACATTGCGGCCGTCGGACAACAGGATCGGCTGGCGCAATTGCAGGTTCCAATCGCGCACAGTCAGTTTCTGGCCCTTGAAAGCGGCGAGCGCGAAATCCTTCGACAGCAAAAAGGCCTTCATGGCTGCGGCGTCGTCCGCCGCGCCATGGGAGGCCGCCTCGCCGATCATCCGCGTCGCCGTCCAGGCGTTCATGTCGAGCGCGGTCATGCGGCGGCTGAATTTGCGCTCGAACCGCCGCTGCAACTGCTCGGCGCCCCAGCTCTCGTTGGACGGATCCCAGGAGGTCGGAACCAGCCCCGCCGAGCCGGCGACCGGACGCGGGTCCCACGTGCGGTAAGGCAGATATTCGGCGAAGACCGCGCTTTCATCCGCCGCCAGCAATATGTCATAGGCCGGCGCGCCCTGGGTGAAGGCGGGGATCTGTTTCTGGATCAAGGCGACGCCGCTGTCGGATTGCCGGGCGCCGCCACGATCCTCGAACACACGCTCCTCGACGATTTTTGCGCCGAAACGCGCGGCGGACCGCTTGATGTCGTCCGCCCACAGCCTGTCCTCGGCATGGGAGCCGACGACCAGAAACCATTTCCGCCATTGCTTCCAGATCAGATATTGCGCCAGGGCGTCGGCGAGCATCGCCCGGCTGGGGGCGACGTGAAACACATTGGCGCGGCAGGACTCCTGGCGCAGGCTGTCGTCCGGCGCGCCAACATTGAAGATCAGCATTTTTGCGGCGGCGAGACTGTCGGAGGCGGCGACCAGGGCGCTCTCGGCAAGGTCCGCGACCACGAAATTCACGCCCTCCCCGGCCAGATCGCCCAGGGCCTTGGCCGCATCCTCGCCGGGCTTGAGGCGGCGCGCAACGAGAGTGAATTTCTGGCCGAGGAACTCGCCCGTGTCGTTGTCGTCGTCGAGCCCGGCCAGGGCGCCTGCCTCGCCATTGTTGTCGGCGGGAAGCTCGATGCGCGAAATTGCCGTTTCCACCTCCGCCCGGCGCAGATAGCCGATCTTGAAAATCTGGACGGGCCGCGGGGCGTCCGCCGCCGGCTGCGAAGGCGCCGCGCGCAAAAACAGCAAAAGGCCCGCCGCGGCGGCGGCCGCCACGAACAGCCGGCGCTGAAGAGCCCGCGAGAAGCGATTGAACAAGACGTCTCCCTGTCGCGCGTTCTTGGATGGTGCGCCTGTGCAAAATTTAGCCGCGCGGACCGGTCGCGGGCAAGCGCGGCTGACCGGCGCCTTAGGCCAATTGCGCGGCCTGCCGCAATCGGATCGCCCTTTTGCCGCATTTCGTGGCAAAATGGCGCCATGGCGCGCGGCTCGGATCACGACTTCGATTGGACCAGGCTGGTCTGGCCGGGATTTTTCGCCGCCGAAGCCGCCCTGGCTTTCGCCCGGTCGATGATGGCCGGATTTCGCCCGCCGCCGCTCCCGCGTCCCGAACCCGTCTGGGCGAGCCCCAACGAGGTGGCGCTCGAACTTCCCGCGGCGCGGTTGCGGCGTTTCGATCGCCCGGGCGCGACAAAGGCGGCGACGCCGATCCTGGTTTGCGCGCCCTTCGCCCTGCACGACGCGCGGATCGCCGATCTTGCCGAGGGCCATAGCCTGATGGCGCGGCTCGGCGGCGCGGACCGCCCGCTCTATCTCGTCGAATGGCTCTCGGCGCGGGAGGACCAGCTCTTTCGCGGCATCGACGATTATCTCGCGGACCTCGTCGTTATGGTCGATGAAATCGGCGGGCGCTGCGATTTCGTCGGCCTATGTCAAGGCGGCTGGCTCGGCCTCCTTTTCGCCGCGCGGTTCCCGGCCAGGGTTGGCAAGCTCGTCATCGCCGCCGCGCCGATCGACACGGAGGCCGGCGACACGCGTTTTTCGGCGCTCGCCCGCGCGACGCCGATCGAAACATTTCAGGAACTGGTTCGGCTTGGCGGGGGGCTGGCGCGCGGCGAAGAGGCCCAGCGCTTCTGGGAGTTGGGGGCGCCAAGCGACGCGCAGATCCATGATCTGCTGCAAAGCGATCTTCCACTCGATTCGCCGGCTTTCGCCGATCGGCTCGCGATGTTCCGCGCCTGGAGCGGCGCGCCGCTCGACCTGCCGGGCGCCTATTATCTCGAGACGGTCCAAAAATTATACAAGCGCAACGAACTGGCGCGCGGCGAATTCGTCGCATTGGGCAAAAGGATCGACCTGCGTGCGGTGAGAGCGCCGCTCTATCTGATCGCGGCGGAAAACGACGACATCGCCGCGCCGGAGCAAACCTTCGCCTGCGCCTGGCTGGTGGGAACGCCGTCGGCGGCGGTCCGGACAAAGGTCGTTCCCGGTGGCCACCTCGATCTGTTTCTCGGCCGCCGGGCGCTGGACTCGCTCTGGTCAGACGTTGTCGACTGGCTCGCTGCGCCCGCGCCCCGTCAGCGCCCCCCCCCCACATCCGGAGCGCCGTCGCCGACAGGCGCCCCTCCCCGTCGAGGCCAATCCGCCCGATGACGTCGCAACTTGCCTTCCGCCGACGGCCGTGGAAAGACCGCGATCCTTCAGGACGCCCTTGAGGGCGTGAAAGACCTCGGCGCCCATGCGGAGCGCCTCGGAAAAACAGCAGGCGCCCTTCGGCATGATCATGAACTCCTGAAGATCCACCGGGGCGTCGGAATGGGCGCCGCCATTGAGGATGTTCATCATCGGCACGGGG
>JAKANG010000358.1 GCA_021812505.1 Pseudomonadota bacterium | reverse complement strand
CGAGCGTTCCGGAGATCGACAAGGCGCGCGCGTCGGGCGTTTCGGCGAAAAGCCCCCGGAGCCCGACGGACGCGTAGGCTGAAGCATGGCGACACGGCCTGGTCCGTTCCGTCGCGCGGACCTGTCCGACTCAGAAGGGGATCTCGTCCAGCGCCTTGAGACAGGCGGCGTTCTTGCCTTTCGCCTGGAACTGCCTGGCGCGCTCGAGCGCTTCCTGGGCCCTGGCCATGGCGTCCTTGTCGGCGGCGAGCACGGTCGCCGCCGTCGGCTGACGGTGCATGGTGGCGAAAGCCCCCTCCTTCATGTCCTCCACCGGCTGGCCGCCGGCCTGCGCCTTGTCGACCAGAGCCTGAAGGCGCGCGATTTCGCTTTGGCAGGTCCGGTCCTGCGCCAGAGCGGCGTCCGGCGCGCACAAAAGGGTCAAGCCGGAAAAAGCGAACAGGACACGCGACATTTTTATCCCCTTTGCGACTGTTCCTTTGCAGGTCTCCGCGCTGCGCGCGGCACCGTTCATACCGCTACAATGTTTTCCCCGTAAAGGCGTTGCATTTCCGCAATGTCGTCCAGATCGGGCAGGCCGGCTTCATTGCCCAGATGCTGGACCTTGAAGGCGGAGGCCGCGCGGGCGAAATCGAAATGGTCGGCCCAGCGCGCGGTGCGGTTGCGCAGGAATGACGCGAGATAGGCGCCGTGGAACACGTCGCCGGCGCCGGATGTGTCGATGACTTTTTCGGCGGGCACGCGCAGCGCCGGCATGCGCGAGATTAGCCCGTCCTCGTCGCTCCACAACAGACCGCGCTCGCCCTCGGTAACGGCCGCGATCTTGACCCCGCGCGAGGCGAGATAGCCCAAGGTTTCGAGCGCGGTCAGCTTGAGCTGGGCGCAAAAGGCCTCCGCCACCACCGCGACGTCGATGTGATGGAGAACCTCCTCGGTATTGGCGCGGATCGCGCCGCCGTCGAGCGAGGTGAGAAGGCCCTTTTCGCGAAAGACCCTGGCGTAATAGAGGGCGGCGTCGGCCTGATGCCCGTCGAGATGCAGAGCCTGGTAGCTCTCGACATCGAGCTTCATGAACGGGCGCAGATAGGTCGAGTCCCGGGCGCGAAGAATCGCGCGCTTGTGGGCGTGGGGCAGGACGAAAGAGAGCGAGGAGCGCGCCACCTTGCGCGGATAGATCGACACGCCATATTTATGCGCCATCTCCCAGAACATTTGACCGAGCCAGTCGTCGGACATGGTGGTGAGGAGATCGGTCTGGACGCCGAGCCTTGAACAGACGAAGGCGGCGGTGACGGCATTGCCGCCGAAGGAGACGGCGTAATCCTTCGCCACGGCTTTTTCGTCGCCGGTGGGCATGCTGTCGGCGACCATGGTCACGTCGATATAGGAATGTCCGACGAAAAGGGCTGTCACGGCAATCTCGCGAGTCGGGTTGGCTTTCGCGCCGATTAAATTACAAAATCACCCGCCTGTCTGCCGGCGTTTTACCCAGGCGCGGCGCTCCTAAAATCTGGAATCCATCGAAAGCCCACTATGTCCAAGCCCGATCCCTCGCTCGTCGCTCTCGTCTCGCAAGCCGGCGGGCGCTCCGCCGCAACGCCGGTTTCGTCCCTGTTCATCGGCCGCTGGTCTCCGCGCGCCATGACCGCCGAGCCTATTCCCGACGAAATCCTTTTCGCTCTGTTCGAGGCGGCGCGCTATGCGCCGTCAAGCCGTAATTCCCAGCCCTGGCGCTTTGCCTACGCCCGGCGCGGCGAGCCGGATTTCGCGATCTTTCTGGGCTGCCTGAACGACGACAACAGGGACTGGGCGCGCAACGCCTCGGCCCTGGTCATGATCGCCAGCAAGGCCATTTTCACCCTCGAAGGCTCGGCGGAAAAGCACATCTCCAGCTCAGCCTCGTTCGACGCCGGCGCGGCCTGGGCGAGCCTCGCCTTCCAGGCCGAACTTCTGGGCTGGAGCACGCGGGCCATGGGCGCCTTCGACCGCGATCTCGCCCGCGCCGCGAGCCATGCGCCGGACACGCTGAAAATCGAAGTCATCGTCGCCATCGGCAAGCGTGGCGACGCCTCGCTGCTGCCGCCGGAACGCCGGTCGTCGGAAAAGCCGAAGCCGCGCAAGGCCATGGACGAGATCGTCTTCGCCGGCGGCTTTCCCGCCGATTGCTGAGAGAGGCGGGCGCGTCTTGGCTTATAGCGTCAAAGAAATTTTCAAAACCCTCCAGGGAGAGGGAGGGCAGGCGGGGCGCGTGGCCGTGTTCTGCCGCTTTGCCGGCTGCAATCTTTGGAGCGGCCGCGAGGAGGATCGCGCCGATGCGGCCTGCGGTTTCTGCGACACCGATTTCGTCGGGACGGACGGCGAGGGCGGCGGCAAATTCGCCGACGCGCCAGCGCTCGCCCGCGCTTTAAGCGAAATCTGGGGCAAGGGCAGGGAGGGCCGCTGCGTGGTCTTCACCGGCGGCGAACCGCTGTTGCAACTCGACGCGGCCCTGATCGAGGCGGCCAGAAGGGAAGGGTTCTTCATCGCGGTGGAAAGCAACGGCGCCCTGGCGCCGCCTGCCGGCGTCGACTGGCTCTGCGTCAGTCCCAAGGCCGGCGCGGCTTTGCGCGCGCGCAAAGGGCAGGAGCTGAAAGTCGTTTTTCCGCAGGCCGGGCTCGATCCGCGCGAATTCGAATCGCTCGACTTCGAGCGTTTTTTCATCCAGCCGATGGACGGTCCCGACCGCGCCCGCAATATCGAGGCGGCGATCGCCTTCTGCATGGCCCATCCGCGCTGGCGGCTCAGCCTCCAAACCCACAAGATGATAGGGATTCCGTAAGAGTCTGTGACATAAATGCAATGATCGCAAAAAAACGCACGCTTCCAGACTGCTATCTCTAAGGAATTGATTTGAAACAAAGCAATCGCCGCGCAAGATGAAAACACTCTATTGTGGCTAGGGTCTCGCGCGGGGCGGGGCGCGCGTGCTGCGGCGTTTTTTGATTCGCTTTTCTCGATTCGCTCTTCTCGACTGGTTCGGGATATCGGAGGCGTTGACTTTGAAACATCGCAAATGGGCGCGTTTCTTAGGGCTGAGCGTCGCCAGCGCGGTTTCTTTATGCCTGGGCGCCTTCCTGTCCTATGAAGCCGCCAGGCAGCAGGAGCCAGCGACCCAGTTGCTCGCGGAACAGGCTTTGGCGGCGCCGATTCCCGCCGC
>JAKANG010000357.1 GCA_021812505.1 Pseudomonadota bacterium | reverse complement strand
GCGCCGAAATCGATCACGGTCAGATGACCAAACCAGAGCACGACGCGTGGCTCGATGTCGCGCGCGAGACCCATAGGCAGCTCATCGGCGAGCTGACGCCGCGCGTGCACTGGGATCTTGTCATGGAGGCGGCAGGGATTCCCGAAGCGCCGCTGGATCATTCATTTTATTCGGACGGGCCGGCGATCACGTTCGTGACCGCCGAGCAGGCGGCTCGCCTGCAGGTCAACAAGCGCAAGGACTGATCCGGCGCCGAGAAATGAAACGATCGACGACAGGCGGAGTTCGGGCCGCAAGGCTGCGTGACTCCGACAATCGGATCAGGTAAAAAACGCCGCTTCCCGATCGTTTGCATACACACAGCATACACCAATAGAACTGCATTGAGGACTCAAATAACAAAACGCTTAATATTCTAGGAATGCGGACGTGGCGAAATCGGTAGACGCAGCAGACTTAAAATCTGCTTCTCATTGAGAGTACGGGTTCGAGTCCCGTCGTCCGCACCACCTCTCAGTCGGTGGAAGGCCGCGCGAAACGGCCACCCGAGCGTCAGGGCGCGTTGAGCTTGTCAGGGGATGTCCGGCCGAGGTCGCGGGCGCAAATAGCGATCGCCCGGGCGACGGCCGCCGACCATCGCGGGTCGCCGAGCGGCGTCGCCGCCAGGATGGGAAAAACGCCAAGCTTTTCCGGCAGAATCGCGCTGTCGAAACCGTTAACGCCCTTGTGGCGCCGCAGGTCGGCCAGATCAGTGATTTCGGCGGCCGCCGCGCGGCAATGGCGCGCATTATAGGCGTCCCGCCATTCGACATCCTCCTGGAACGGCATGGCGATGAAGCTTTTGCCCTTCCGCGCGAAAAACTGGTCCAGCAATTCCGCGGCGGGATCGGCCTCGTGAAGGCAGATGGAGGAGCCGGCGAGATCGTCCAGTTTTTTCGCCGTCGAGCCTCTTTCGACCATGACGGCGATGGAGTCGAAAAACACCGCCGGCCCGGGCGCGACTTTTCCCGCGAGCCCATTTCGCGCGATTTCCGTCGCCGTCAGGAACAGGACGTCGAAAGCGCCGGCGTCGAGCGCCGTGTTGTCGCCGGGCAGTTCGAGGAACTTGAATTCGAAGCGCGCGTTCGGACCCAACGCGGCGACCGCGACGACGCGACAAAAATCCGGCAAGACTCCCGTCCAGCCGGACGTCGTCTCCCGCGCCAATCCCGGGCGCTCGAAAGCGGCGCAGGCCAGAGCGCTGCGCGCCTTGATCGCGGCGAGGCGCGATTGCGCGCGAACGGGCTGGCCGGCCAGAACGGCGAGCGCGAAAAGAGCGAGAATTCGCAACAACATCCAAAGACGCCAGATCAATTGTAGCGCGACAAGGTCGAAGGCAGGCTGTTGAAGCCGGGCGGCGGGGGCGCCTCGATGTGCTGGCGCCGGTCTTCCGGGACCACGCCGATGGCCTTGCAGGCGCCGCCGGGCGCATCGCCGTAATGGGGCAGCTTGTTGACCACCTCGTCCGGGATCATCGCCAGGGATGCGGGCAATGGCGGTCTCGTTCCCTCCAGACGGCCGAGATCGAAGCCTGACAGCAGGCTCTGCGCCCCCGCCGCCGGGAGATCGCGCGGCCCTAAAAATTTCTGGCGGAAGCCCGGCGGGCCAAACTGATTGAACGCCGGGCTGTCCCCGGCGGCAAGCGCCCGCGCCTCGTCCGGCAGGCTCGCCAGCGGCGCGCGGCCGAAAATGGCGTTGATGGTTGCGATGATGGCGTTGTGGTCGCCTTCCGCGCTCGAAACCGCGTGCGCCCGGGCGTAGGGCGAAATCAGGATCAGAGGGACGCGGGCGCCGCGCGCCAGCGGCAGATGGTCTGGGCCATAGCTGAGAATCCGCGGCGGCGCATGGTCGTAATGGCCGTCGGATTCATCATAGGCGATGAGAATGGCGCTCTCGCTCCACAGTTTTTCGTCGCCCGCGATGGCGTTGATCACCCGCGCCGTCATGGCCTCGCTGATCTGGCGGTCGGAATAGCCGGGATGGTCGTCGTCGCCGGCCTTGGAGGCGCGGATCGCGGCCATGTCGGACGCGGTGAGCGGCGCGGGGAAGTTCGGGTTCTGGATCGGCGGCGCCAGTCCGGCGATATTTTCGTAGCCGCCACGAATATAGATCACGCCGCCCTCCGGCAGCCTGCCTCCGGCGATGTCGTCGAAAAAGTCGCCGAGACCCTTGAGATTGGCGCTCAGCTTGGGGTTGTTGGCGATATAGCCGAAATATTGCGCGCCATTATGATGGCTGACATAGCTCCTGTGGCTCGCCGCCGGACCTTTGTCGGTCGGCTCGCGGTCATAGCCTTCCTGGTACCAGCGCCAGGAGACCGGCGCCTGACCGCTGCGGCTGAGAAAATCGAGGTCCTGCTGAACGTCGGGCAGATCGAAGGCCTTGTCCAGGTCGGCCTCCGCGACCGTTTTCGCCGTCTCCCCGAGCAGGGTGAGCGGCAGGCTGGCGAAAGTCAGATTGGCGGCGATGTATGTCGAGGCGTAATGCTCGCGACAGCCCGCAGGCTGACGGTTTTTCACCGCGCCATCGAACTGCGAGCCATAGAAAGGCTGGGCGTCGCTGACCATGGGCGGCGGGCGGGTCGCGCCATCGGGAAAAGCCACGCCGCAGACCGGGGCGACCGCGTGAAAATCCTGGCCTTTGGCGCCATGCTCGACCCACTGGCTCTCGCCCGCCTGGCCGGCGATCATGGCAACGGCGTTGGGCGAAGAAGGTCCGTCCTCGGCCGCGAAAATATTGTCGAAGATCGTGAAGCGCGACGCCCAAAACCAGAAGAAGGGGATCGTCTCGCAATCGATGTGCGACATGACCAGACGCGCGAACTGCCGGCCCTTGGCCTCGCCTTCGGGAGTCCCGTTGGCGTAGCGGTCATATTCGTCGGCGGCGTAACCGTCCATGCGGGCGACGCCGTCCGGACCGACATCGATCTTGCGCGCCAGACCCTTGTGCGAATGATCCGTGCTGTCGGTGAAAGTCGCGTTTTGGCGCGGGCCGATGAGGAAAGGCTCAACGCTTACGGTCAGGCCCGAGATCTTGTCTTTATAGGTCTGGGTGAAACCGGGGACGCCAGCCGCCGCGCGCGGCTTCCCGCCCTCGGAATAAAGGCCGTTCGCGCCGGGAAAGGTCCCGAATTCATTGTCGAAGGACTGGTTCTCGTTGA
>JAKANG010000356.1 GCA_021812505.1 Pseudomonadota bacterium | reverse complement strand
CGCCCGGGGTCACGCTGTGCAGGATCGACACGTCGTCGTCGATCACCGCCGTGGCGCCGACCACCAGCCCGGTGGCGTGGTCGAGGAACAGGCCCTTGCCGATGCGCGCCGCCGGACTGATGTCGGTCTGAAAGGCCGCCGAGGACCGGCTTTGCAGATAAAGCGCGAAATCCTTGCGTCCAGCGTTCCACAAGGCGTGAGCCAGCCTGTGAGTCTGAAGCGCGTGAAAACCCTTGAAATAGAGCACCGGCTCGATCAGCCGCTGGCAGGCCGGATCGCGGTCGGCGAACGCGAGAATGTCAGCGCGCATCGCCTCGCCGACGGAAGGATCGCGGGCGACGAGGTCGAGGAAATTCTGGCGGATCAGATCGCCGGAGAAATCCGGATGGGCGAGGCGCGCGGCGAGGCGATGGCCGACCGCCTGCTCCAGAGTGGCGTGATTGAGGATCGAGGACGCGAAGAAGCACCCGAGTTCCGGCTCGCGACGCAAGGCCTCCTCGGCTTCGCGCCGAATCTGCTCGAAGATCGGATCGGCTTCGCTCTTGCGCAGCGCCAAAACATTGCCGGTCGTCGTCATCCAGAACTCCTGCCGCATGCGCGGGCGCGAGATATTAGCATGTTTCCGGCCCGTTGTCGGGCCGGGGCGGAATTTCCGAAAAATGATCGCCCGTTTTCGGACAAAACCCCGCCAAATCGGAAAGCCTACAGGTCGTCAAGAAAGGCGAGAACGCCGTCCTTGAAAGTCTTGTCGCCGACCGCCTTGTTGTGATCGCGTCCCGGAATGACCAGGACGCGGGCGTTCGGCATGAGCCGGGCGAGCCTTTCGGGCGGCCCCGCGATATGGTCCTGCGACCCGACGCAGATCAGCGTCGGCGCGAAAATCGTCGCCACCTCGGCCTTGCTCATCGCATGGCGCGAGCCGCGCATGCAGGCCGCCAGCGCCCGCAGATCGCTCTTGGTCGCCTCGGCGAAAGCGCGGAACATGCGTTGCGTCGGGTCGGACAGAGCCTCAAGCGACGCCGCCTCCATGGCGGCGGCCAAGCCCGCCGGCAGTCCTTCTCCGTCCACCAGATGGAAACCCAATCCCGCCAGCACAAGGCCCCGGACCTTGTCCGGGCTCGCCAAAGCCATATGAGCGGCGATGCGCGCGCCCATGGAATAGCCCATCACGTCGGCGCGGGGGACTCCCATATGGTCGAGCAGGTTGACCGCGTCGCGCGCCATGATCCAGGGCGTGTACCGCGCGGGATCATAAAGCTTTTCGCTGCGCCCATGGCCGCGATTGTCGAAAACGATGGTGCGCCGCCCTGCGCCCGTCAGGGTCTTGACCCATTGCGGAAACACCCAGTTGACACCATGGTTCGAGGCGAAGCCGTGGATGAGCAGGATCGGCTCGCCCCGATCCGTCGTCGTCGGCGCGAAATCGAGAAAGGCGAGACGCACGCCATCGGAGAGAAATTCCTGCATCGATTGATCCGGAGCGATGCCGCGCTTACCAGCGCAGCAGCCGCCCGCCGGCGAACCAGCCGAAGGCGACGACGATCGAAGCCGCGATCATATACCAGACCGCGACGAAGAAAGGCGAATCGTCGGGACAATTGGCGGCGTAAAGCAGAGCCGCGAGACCTGCGGAGGCAAGGGCCGCCGCCGCGCCCGCGCGATGCGGATCGCTCGGCGCGCCGTGGCGCAAGGCCAGGAACAGGCCGGCCAGCGGCGCCAGCGACATGAAGGGAATGAGCGTCAGGCAGTGAACGGCGTTATGGCCGATCATCCGCGTCGCCCATTGATCCGGCGGAACGACCGCCATTTCGATCAGGCTGGCGACGGCGACAAGCGCGGGCGCGAGGAAAACCGCGCGGCGGGCGAGGCCGGGATCGGCGCCCGGCCGCGATAGCCGCCAGGCCAGAACCAGACCGCTCGCCGCCATGGTCGCGCTGAACAGGAATTTGAACAGGAAGCGCGGTTCGTCAAGCGACGCGAAAAAGGTCGGTCGCAGACCGAGGAAGCTGAAGAAGAAAAGGGCCGAGACGCAGAAACCCAGGCCGAGATCGAGCCCGAAGGCCCGCGACAGGGTCGCCTGCTTGGTGTCGTTGTCCGCCGCCAGAGCGGAGATGAGGTCCTCGGTCTTCATGTCTTCACGCGTTCAATTTTCGATAGAGTTCCGCAAGCGCCTTGAGGCCACGATGCACCGACACCCGCAGGGCGCCCTCGCTGACGCCCAGATTTTTCGCGGCGTCGCGCAGGCTTTCTCCCCTGATCGACACCGCCTCAATCGCCTCGCGCTGTTTGGCGCTCAAAAGGTCGAGCAGGCGCAAGGCGCCCTGACGGTCCATCTCCCGCTCGAAATTGTCCGCCTCGACGGGGGCGGCCAGGACATCCTCGAAATCGGCGATGTCCATCTCCGCGCGGCGCCCGCGCCGGCGCGCCGCGTCGATCATCTTATTGCGCGCGATGGCCGCAAGCCATGGCCTCAGCGGCTGATTCTGATCCCAGGTGTGCCGCTTAAGATGGATGGCGAGCAGGGTTTCCTGCACGGCGTCCTCCGCCTCGCTCGCCGAAAGGCCGGCGCGCGCGCATGAATTCAAGCAAATCCTGCGCAGGAAAGGAACGAGTTCGGCGAGCAGGCGCCGATAGGCCGCGCCGTCGCCGGCAAGCGCCGCCCGCATGGCCGCGCTCCATTCCCGATCCCGCGCCAGAATATCCGGCATCCAAAATCCTTTTTCGCGCAAGCGCGGCGGATTGTTACATCGGAAAGGTCGAAATTGCACCGTCCCATGCGCATTTTTCGCCGCCGCGATTTTTTTTGGCCCGCCGCGTAACGGAGCCGCCCCGCCTCCGTAAGGCAGAACAGGCGGGAGCGCCCGCCGAAGGAGGAGAATTCAACATGAGCAAGTCCAGTTTTTCCCGCCCGCTCGCCCTCGCCGCCTCGCTGGCGTCGGCCTTGGCCGCCGTGCCCGCCCATGCGGGGTCCAAGCAGGAAAAGTGCTTCGGCGTCGCGCTGAAGGGAACCAACGATTGCGCGGCAGGCGCCGGAACCACCTGCGCCGGAACCTCCGCCCTCGATTACCAGGGCAATGAATGGAAATTCGTGCCGGCGGGAACCTGCGCGGCGATGAAACTGCCCGGCGGACGGACCGGCTCGCTCACCGCACTCGACCGCGACCGTCCGAAATCCTGATTTCTCGAATGGAGCCGCGCCGCCA
>JAKANG010000355.1 GCA_021812505.1 Pseudomonadota bacterium | reverse complement strand
TCCGATCTTCCACCGCCGCCTTCGGACTCGTGTTGCGCGCGCTTGGCCATGGCTGGAAAGTCGGGGTCGTGCAATTCGGCAAGGGCGCGTGGGAAACCGGCGAGCGCAAGGCGCTGGAGCGCTTTTCCGACCAGATTTCCTGGCACACGCTCGGCGAAGGCTTTACCTGGGAGACCCAGGACCGCGCCCGCGACGTCGCCGCCGCCGCCCGCGCCTGGGACAAGGCCAGGGAGCTGATGGCCGATCCCGAGATCAGGCTGCTGGTGCTCGACGAGCTGAACATCACTTTGCGCTACGAGCATCTGCCGCTCGAAGACGTCGTCGCGGCCCTTTCCGCGCGCCGGCCTGACCTGCACATCGTCGTCACCGGGCGCAACGCCAAGCCGGAGCTGATCGCGGCCGCCGATCTCGTCACCGAAATGCAGGCGACCAAGCACCATTTCGCCGCGGGCGTGAAGGCGCAGCAGGGCATCGAATTCTGATGTCCAAAGCCCTCATGCTCCAGGGCACGGGCTCCGACGTCGGCAAATCCCTGCTCGTCGCGGGGCTCTGCCGCGCCTATGCGCGGCGCGGCCTCACGGTGCGGCCGTTCAAGCCACAGAACATGTCGAACAACGCCGCCGTCACCGCCGACGGCGGCGAGATCGGCCGCGCCCAGGCGCTTCAGGCAAGGGCCTGCGGGGTGGGCCCAAGCATCCACATGAATCCGGTCCTGCTCAAGCCGCAGAGCGAGATCGGCGCGCAGATCGTGGTCCAGGGCAAGATCTTCGGGACCGCCAAGGCGCGCGATTATCAGGCGCTGAAACCTCAACTCGCCGGCTTTGTCGCAGAGTCTTTCGCGCGGCTGCGCGACGAGGCGGACCTGGTTCTGGTCGAGGGCGCCGGCAGCCCGGCCGAGGTCAATCTGCGGCGCGGCGACATCGCCAATATGGGTTTCGCGCGCGCCCATGACGTTCCGGTCGTGCTGATCGGCGACATCGACCGCGGCGGGGTCATCGCCCAGATCGTCGGCACAAAAGCCGTACTCGACCCGGAGGACGCGGCATTGGTGCGCGGCTTCGTCGTCAACAAGTTCCGCGGCGACGCCAGCCTGTTTTCGGATGGCATGGCGCTGATTGCGCAAAGGACCGGCTGGGCGGCGCTCGGCCTCGTGCCTTTTTTCGCTGACGCCGCGCGCCTGCCGGCGGAAGACGCCGTCGCGCTGTCGCGCCGCGAGGCGAACAATGGCGCCGGAAAAGTCATCGCCGTTCCCCTGCTCGCGCATATCAGCAATTTCGACGATTTCGACCCGCTGAAGCTGGAGCCGGGCGTCGATCTGCGCCTCGTTGCGCCTGGCGAGCCTTTGCCGCTGTGCGATCTCGCCATCCTGCCGGGAACCAAGGCGACCATCGCCGACCTCGCGTTTTTCCGCGTCCAGGGCTGGGACATCGATCTGCGCGCCCACGCCCGCCGTGGCGGCAGGATTCTCGGAATCTGCGGCGGCTATCAGATGCTGGGCCAGAAAATCGCCGACCCGCTCGGCATGGAGGGCCCGCCGGGCGAAGTCGAAGGCCTCGGCCTGCTCGACGTTTCAACCGAACTGACCGGCGAAAAGACCCTGCGCGCCTGCTCTGGCGTCTCGGCTCCCGAGGACGCGGCCTTTTCCGGCTATGAAATGCATGTCGGCTTGACCAAAGGCCCCGATTGCGCGCGGCCCCTGCTGCGCTTTGAGGATGGCCGCGCCGATGGCGCCATTTCGGCAAGCGGCGCGATCCGCGCCTGCTATGTCCACGGGCTCTTCGCCGACGAAGCCCAACGCGCCGCGCTCCTGAACTGGATCGGCGCCGAACCGCCGAGCCTTGCCTATGAGGCGGAAGTCGAGCGCGTGCTCGACGCTTTGGCCGACCATCTCGAAACGCATATCGACCTCGACGCGCTTCTCGATCTGGCGCGCTGAACGAAACCTGCCGTCATCGCCAGATCGCCCAGCCCAGAAAGCCCAGCGCGATCATCTGCGCGGCGCAGGCGCGGCGGTAAAGGTCGAGCGCGCGGCGGATGTCGGCGGCGTCGAGCGCCGCCCGCCCCTCGCCCATGTACACGTCATCAACCTGCACGCCGCCATAGACGCGCGGCCCCGCCAGTTTAAAGCCGAGCGCGCCGGCGAGCGCCGCCTCCGGCCAGCCGGCGTTGGGCGAACGGTGTTTTTTCGCGTCGCGCCAAACGGCTTCCCAGGCGCCGCGCCATTCCGCGCCGCGCGAAAAAGCCGCCGCGAGCATGAGCCACAGCGCCGCGAGCCGCGAGGCCGGCAGATTGACGAGATCGTCGAAACGCGCCGCCGCCCAGCCGAATTGCAGATAGCGCGGGCTTTTATGGCCGATCATCGAATCGGCGGTGTTCGCCGCCTTGTAGAGCGCTCCGCCCGGCAGGCCAAAGGCGGCGATCCAGAAGGCCGGCGCGACCACGCCGTCGGAAAAATTTTCCGCCAGGCTCTCGACCGCCGCGCGCGAAACCCCGGCGGCATCGAGCGCGGACACGTCGCGGCCGACGATCATCGCCACCTTTGCGCGCCCGGCGGCGAGCCCTTCCCTTTCCAAAGCCTCGGCCACTGCCGCGACATGGTCGTACAGGCTGCGCTGGGCGACGAGCGACGAAGCCAGAACGGCGAGCACCATAAAGCCGAACAGATTCTTCGGCGCCCAGGCGGTCAGAAGCCCGGCGACCCAAAAACTCACCCCAAGCACGACCAGCAAGGTGAGGGCCCCCGCCGCCTTGCGCGCCCGATCCGAGAGATCGGCCCGGTTGAGACTTTGCTCAAGCCGCGCGATAAGAGCGCCTATCCATGCCACCGGATGGCGGACGGCCTCATAGACCGGCGCGGGATAGCCGAAAATGGCTTCTATCAGCAGCGCGGCGAAAACCAGCGCGAAGGTGAAGGCGGAGAACATGTTCGAGGCGAATCTTTCCGGCGAGAGCGCCCTAATCTATCACGGCGGCGACCGCGCCGCCGCGCGCCGCCTGTTCCCTCATGCGCCCGAGCCCTGGCTCGACCTCTCGACCGGGCTCAACGCCACGCCCTATCCCTTCACGGCGCCGGAAGTCACCGCCTTTGCCCGATTGCCCGAGCCCGAATCCATCGCCGCGCTGGAAGAGGTCGCGGCGCAAAGCTTCGGGCTGGACCCGGCGGCGAAGATCGTCGCCGCCTCCGGCGCACAGGCCCTGATTCAGCTCCTGCCGAGATCGG
>JAKANG010000354.1 GCA_021812505.1 Pseudomonadota bacterium | reverse complement strand
TCCGTTTGAGAGACGGCATCGGCACCGTTAGCGCCGCTGCTCGGCGAATTGGATCGACATATCGACTTTACATCTCGCCGTTGTGCGGATCTTACGAAATTTCCTGCCCCGATCGGCCAAAGCGGGCCGTCCGGTCTCATGCCCGATCAACGGCCGGCCGTTTCCGGGTCGAGCAGGCGATGCAGGTGAACGATGAAGTAGCGCATATGGGCGTTGTCGACGGTCTGCTGCGCCTTCGCCTTCCAGGCGACATAGGCGCCGGCATAGTTGGGGAAGATGCCGACGATGTCGAGGCGGTCGAGATCCTTGAACTCGGTGCCGCCGAGATCGGTGAGCTCGCCGCCGACGACGAGATGCAGGAGTTGTTTCGGTTTTCCGGGTTCGGACATGGCTCGACCTATCAAAAAGAAGCCCCGGCGGTAAGTGGAATCGAGCAGGCGGGACCTTGCGGCCTCTTGGTTTCTTTTAGGACTTTACGCGAACTCGCGCGTCCGGTCGCGTACCAGATCGACGAGCGCGCCATGACGGGCGGGACCCGCGGCGATCAGCGCGCCGTGCACGACATCGGGCCGATTGTAGCGGAGCGCCCGTCCGGCGAAGTCGGTCATTACCCCGCCGGCTTCGTGCACCAAAAGATCGGCCGCTGCAAGATCCCAATCGTGGCTCCCGCCCGAGGCGAAAGCGCCGTCAAACTCGCCTTGAGCCACGCGCGCAAGACGCAAGGCGAGCGAATGCACCTTGGGCTGGGGCAGGATGCCGCGGCCGAGTCCTTCGAGCCGCTCGAGATAGCGCTTCGGGCCGGCGAATCTCGCGCCGGCAAGGCCGTCGCCGCTGCTGATCCTGATCGGCTTGCCGTTGAGCGCCGCGCCCCGGCCCCGCGCGGCGAGGAACATTTCGTCCGTAACCGGCGCATAAAGAGCGGCGACCGCTGGCCGCCCATTCTCCACCAGCGCCACCGAAATGGTCCAGTCGACGCGGCCGGAGATGAAGGCGCGGGTGCCGTCGATCGGATCGACGATCCAGGCCTGTTCCATGGCGCGCGCGGCGAGGCTGTCCTCGGTCTCCTCCGACAGCCAGCCCGCGCTCGGCGTCAGCGCCAAGAGCCGCTCGCGCAACAACTCGTTGACCGCGATGTCGGCCTCGCTCACCGGCGAACGCTCCTCGCCCTTGGTCCACTGCCTGAACGGGCGGCTGGCGGTCGCGCGCGCAAGCGCGCCCGCCTCGCGCATGACGGTTTCCAGACGGCTGCGCAGCTTGCTGCGTTCACTGGCCGGCAACGGTCAGCCCCTCCAGCCGCACGGTCGGCGCATTGGTGCCGTAGCGGAAGACGAGATCGTTGGCCGGCGTCAGCGTGCGGAATATGTCGAACAAGTGCCCGGCGATGGTCACCTCGCTCACCGCATAGGTCCGCCTGCCGTTCTCGATCCAGAAGCCGGAGGCGCCGCGGCTGTAGTCGCCGGTCACCATATTGACCCCCATGCCGATCAGGTCGGTGACATAGAAGCCGTCCTTGATGTCGGCAATCAACTCTTCCGGTGTCAATTTGCCGGGCTCGAGATGGAGGTTGCTCGGCCCGGGCGAAGGCACCGAGGAGACACCGCGCTGGGCGTGGCCGGTGGTGACGAGCCCCAATTCGCGCGCGGTGGCGCAGTCGAGGATCCAGGAGCACAAGCGCCCGTCGTCAACCAGCGCCAGCTTCCTGCCGGCCACGCCTTCGCCGTCGAAGGGATGCGAGCGCAGGCCGCGCGGGCGCAAAGGATCGTCGATGATGCGGATGCCATCGGCGAACAGCTTCTCGCCCATCTTGTCTTTCAGGAAGCTGGTCTTGCGCGCGACCGAGCTGCCGTTGGCGCCGCCCGCCAGATGCGACACCAGCGAGGAGGCCACGCGCCGGTCGAACACCACCGGCACCTTGCGCGTCGTCACCTTGCGCGGATTGAGCCGCGCCACCGCGCGTTCGCCGGCGCTGCGGCCGATCTTTTCCGGGCTTTCCAGGTCGGCGGCGTGCCGCGTGCTGGAATAGTCGTAGTCGCGCTCCATGCCGGTGCCCTCGCCGGCGATCGCGGTCATCGATACGCCGTGGCTGGAGCCGAGATAGGCGCCGCGGAACCCGTGGCTCGTCACCAGCACCATGCCGCCGATGCCGGCGGACGCGGAAGCGCCGCCCGACTTGGTGACGCCTTTGATCGCGAGGCCGGCCGCTTCGGCGGAATGCGCCATTTTTTCGAGATCGCCCACGGCCGGCAGTGCGCGGTCGATCAGTTCGAGATCGGGAAATTCGTGCGCCAGCAGGCTCTCGTCGGCGAGCCCGGCATATTTGTCGTCCGGCGCCACGCGCGCCATCGCCACCGCGCGCTCGGCGAGCGCCGCGGTTCCGTTATCGGACATGTCGTTGGTGGAAACGACCGCCTGGCGGCGGCCGACCAGCACGCGCAGGCCAAGATCGTCGCTCTCGGCGCTCTCGGATTCCTCCACCGCGCCGTCGCGTACTTCGATCGACAGCGACAGTGAGCGCATGGCGACCGCGTCGGCGGCGTCGGCGCCTGCGGCGCGCGCGGCCTTCACCAGCCGTTCGGCGCGGTCGAGGAGGGCGGACTGGTCGAACAGGGACGAGGCGGGCGCGAGCATTTCCGGGTTCCGGTTGCAGACAACAACTAACAGATGGCGCCAATGAAGGCGCCGTTCAACCGCTGGATACCAACAATTTGCTTAGCGATGGAAACGGCCCGTCAATCATGCAGGCGCGAAGGGGCCTGCGCTACCTCCGGTTAACCCAGAACCTTAAGCCAATCCGGACGCCTTTCTGCCATGATCCTTGCGCGACCGGGCACATAAGCGCGGCGCGGGAGAGTTTGAGGCGTCAAATGCGAGTTGGCGGATGCCCCGCCGGGTCGGGCCGCGTCGAGCGGCTCGACCCGTATGCCCTGCCGTTGCGCTTCTCGGCGAGCGATGCCGCGGCCGACGGGCGGGTGCGCGAAGTCGAATTGCATCGCGAGCGCGTGGTCATGCGCCGCCGGCTGGGCGGCATGCGCATGGCGCTCAACATGCCGGTCTCAGCCTTTGCCGGTGTGGCCTTGCGGCTCACACGCGGCGAGGGGACTGCGGCGCCGGCGGTCGCGGTCGTGCTCGCGCACAAGGATCCGGGACTGGCGCTGCCGCTGTTCGTCTCGGCCGAGCCGGACGAAGCCTTCGCCGAATGGCGGACCTGGGGCCAGGTGCTCGGCCTGCCG
>JAKANG010000353.1 GCA_021812505.1 Pseudomonadota bacterium | reverse complement strand
CCGCGAACTGGCGCGCCTCGTCCTGATCGACGCCGCCCATCTCCAGGAGGAAGAGGCGCATTTTCACGCCCGGCTGCGGGAAAAGCACGGCGAAAACGGCGAGGAGGCCGCGCCGCTCTATTCCCTGCTCGACGCCATGGACGTGTTCGACCATTTCGGGCGGGTCGCCGCCTATGGCCGCGCCATCGACCTCGCGCCGAACTTAAGGGTGACGTTTTTCGACGCCGGCCATATTCTGGGCTCGGCGAGCGTGCTGGTCGAGGCGCAAGAGAACGGCGCCGCGCGGCGGATTCTGTTCTCGGGCGATATCGGCAATTCCGGCCGGCCCCTGCTGCGCGATCCCGATCCGCCGCGCGACGTCGATGTCGCCATCATGGAAACGACCTATGGCGACCGCCTGCACCGGTCGTTCGAGGCCTCGGTCGAGGAATTCTACGAGGCGCTCAACGCGGCCTTCCAGCGCGGCGGTCTCGTGATCATTCCCACTTTCGCGCTGGAGCGGGCGCAGGACCTTTTGTTCTATCTGCGCGAAGGCGTCGAGCGGAACAAATTGCCGCCGTCCCTGCCGGTTTTTCTCGACTCGCCCATGGCCATTTCGGCGACAGAAATTTTTCGCAAACATCCCGAATGCTATGACGAGGAAACGACGCGGCTATTCGCCCGGCATGTCGATCCCTTCGCGCTGCCGGGCCTGCGGTTCACCCGCGAGAAAGCCGAATCCATAGCGCTGAACAGTTTGCGCGGCGGCGCGGTCATTCTCGCGGGTTCGGGCATGTGCGCGGGCGGCCGGGTTCGCCACCATCTGCTGCGCCATCTCGGTCGCAGCGACGCCAGCGTGATCTTCGTCGGCTTCGCCGCCGAGGGCACGCTCGCCCGCCAGATCATCGACGGCGCGCGCCATGTGACGATTTTCGGCGAGACGGTCGCGGTTCGCGCCCATATCCATACCATCAACGGCTTTTCCGCCCATGCCGACCAGGCCGAACTGCTCGCCTGGCGCGCTCGCGCCAATCCCCGCCGCACCTTTCTCGTCCATGGCGAGGAAGCCGCGATGCAGGCTTTCGCGAAAAAAATCGGCGCGGCCGAGGTGACCTTGCCGACGCTAGGGCAGAGCTTCGAGCTTTGACGCGAGGATTTGCCGCGCCCGTCAGTCGCCTTCGCCGGAAAGCTGTTTCAGCCAGGCGGTGTCGACATATTCGTAGAGTTCCGCGATCCGCAGGTCGCGAAAGGTCATGACGTTCCCGACCACCAGACGGCGCGACGCGGAGGTGCCATGATGGCGGACGCGAAGGCTGCGCCGCAAGCCGACCCTGTCGCCATCGACGATAAGGTTGAGAATCCTGTGGTCGCTCATCTCGATTTCGGCGTCGATCCGCCGCAGCAGGTCGAGAATATTGTCCCTGCCGCGATAGACGCCGCTGAACGGGTAATCGAGGATCGCGCCGGTCATGGTGAAGACGGCGTCGTCGTGGACGAAGCCCAGGAATTTCATATGGTCGTGGCGCGCCGCCAGGATTTCCTGGACGAGGGCATGGGTTGACCGGTCCGGGAGGGAGGGAAAAAAATTCCTGAAATCACTCGAAGTCACGGCGGCTCCGCTTGTTGAGCGGCAGGGCTCGACCGGCGCAGGATAGCTTCGACGCCGCGAGTGGAAAAGTCGAAAATTCCGCTCGCGCCGGGACGGCGGCGCCGCGGAGCCGGACAAACGCCTTGCCTTGCGCGGGACAAGACGTATAAGCGGCGAAACCAAGGAAAAGCGACGTTCTCGCGCGGCCCGTCCGATGTCCCAGCAAGTCCTCACCGTCATTCCCGCTCGTCGCGCCTCGACGCGGCTGCCCGACAAGCCGCTCGCAGACATTTGCGGCGCGCCGATGATCGTCCAGGTCTGGCACCGGGCGATTGCAGCGGGGATCGGGCCGGTCCTGATCGCGGCGGACGGGCCGGAAATCGCGGAAGCCGTGCGCGCGGCCGGCGGCGAGGCGGTCCTCACCGATCCCGGCCTGCCCTCGGGCTCCGACCGCATCGCCGCCGCCTTAAAGATTTTCGATCCCGAACGGCGCTTCGGCGTGATCGTCAATCTCCAGGGCGACCTGCCGACCATCGAGCCGGCAAGCGTGCGCGCCGCGCTCGCGCCGCTCGCCGACTCCGCCGTCGATATCGCGACGCTGGCGGCGCGGATCGCGCGCGAGGACGATCGGACCAATCCCAATGTGGTCAAGGCGGTCGGCGCGCCAATCGCGCCGACGCGCCTGCGCGCGCTCTATTTCACCCGCGCGACCGCGCCCTGGGGCGAGGGCGATTTGTTCCACCATATCGGCCTTTACGCCTATCGCCGCGCGGCGCTGGAGCGATTCGTCGCCCTGCCGCCCTCGGCGCTGGAAAAGCGCGAGAAGCTGGAGCAGTTGCGCGCGCTCGAAGCCGGCATGCGCATCGACGTCGAAATCGTGGACGCCGCGCCGCTCGGCGTCGACACGCCCGAGGATCTCGCGCGGGCGAGAGACATTCTCAAGGGCAGGACATGAAGAAGATCATTGCCTACCAGGGCGAGCCGGGGGCCAATTCCCATATCGCCTGTTCCGATGTCTATCCGGGCTGGGAAACCTTGCCCTGCGCCAGCTTCGAAGAGGCTTTTGCCGCGATCTCGGAAGGGCGGGCGGAGCTCGGCATGATCCCGATCGAAAATTCGCTCGCTGGCCGCGTCGCCGACATCCATCATTTCCTGCCCGATTCCGGCCTTTACATCATCGGCGAATATTTTCTGCCGATCCATTTCCACCTGCTCGGCGTCAAGGGCGCGAAGATCGAGGATCTGCGCAGCGTTTACAGCCATGTCCATGCACTGGGCCAATGCCGCAAGATCATCCGGAAATATCATCTCAAGGCGGTGACCACCGGCGACACCGCGGGCTCGGCGCGCGAGGTGGCGGAATGGGGCGACAAGACCCGCGCCTCGCTCGCGCCCCTTCTTGCCGCCGAAATCTATGGGCTCGACGTGCTCGCCCGCTTCGTCGAGGACGAGGACCACAACACCACGCGCTTCGTGATCCTCTCGCGCGAGCCCCGCGACGAACCTCGCGGCGAGGGGCCGATGATCACCACTTTTGTCTTCCGCGTGCGCAACGTGCCCGCGGCGCTCTACAAGGCGCTCGGCGGCTTCGCCACCAATGGCGTCAACATGACGAAACTGGAAAGCTATATGGTCAACGGCGAATTCGCGGCGACCCAGTTCC
>JAKANG010000004.1 GCA_021812505.1 Pseudomonadota bacterium | reverse complement strand
CGATCGCGGTCACGCTCGCCTGTTTCGTCGTCCCGCTTCTGGCCCTGCCGCTGGTTCCGCGTCAGTTCTTCCCGGCCTCCGACCGTCCCGAGCTGGTGATCGACCTCACCCTGCCGCAGAACGCCTCGATCTTCGCCGCCGACCGCGCGGCGAAAACGCTCGACGCGATGCTGACGAACGATCCCGACGTCGCGAGCTGGAGCGCTTATGTCGGGCGCGGCGCGATCCGCTTCTATCTGCCGCTCAACGTGCAACTCGCCAATGATTTCTTCGCCCAGGCGGTGGTCATCGCCAGGAACGTAGCCGCGCGAGAAGTGTTGCATGCGAAGATCGAGAAGGAACTCGCCGACCGACTGCCGGGCGTCGTCTCCCGCGTCTCGCCGCTCGAACTCGGGCCGCCGGTCGGCTGGCCGGTGCAATATCGCGTCAGCGGTCCAGACCTGAGTCAGACGCGCATGATCGCCTTGCGGCTCGGCGCGCTTCTTGGCGCCAACGACAGTCTGCGCCGCGTGAATTACGACTGGATGGAGCCCGCGCGCAAGGTTCGCGTGGTGATCGACCAGGATCAGGCGCGGCTTCTCGGCCTGAGTTCGCAGGCTTTATCCTCCTATCTCAACACGGTGATGATCGGCGCGCCGATCACCCAGGTCAGGGACGACATCTATCTGGTGGACGTCGTCGCCCGAGCGCGGGACGAGCAGCGGGTATCGCTCGACACCTTGCAATCCTTGCAGGTTCCGCTTCCAAGCGGACGCACCGCGCCGCTAGGCCAGATCGCGCGGTTCGACTATCAGCAGGAATATCCTCTGGTGTGGCGGCGCGACCGTGTTCCGACCCTGACCGTGCAGGCGGATGTCGTTCCAGGCGCCACGCCCGAGGCGGCCGTGGCCGCGCTGGCGCCGACGGTCGAGACCCTCAACGCCAGCCTCCCCGAGGGCTACCAAATTGCGGTCGGAGGCACGGTCGAGGAAAGCGCCAAGTCGCAAGCCTCGGTCTTCGCCAAAATCCCGCTGATGATCTTTCTGATGCTGCTGTTCCTGATGGCGCAGCTCCACAGTTTCAGCCGCCTCGCCATGGTGCTGAGCCTTGTGCCGATGGGGTTGATCGGCATCGTCCTGGCGCTGCTGATTTCCGGGCGTCCGCTCGGCTTCGTCGCCATTCTCGGCATATTGGCGCTGATGGGCATGATCGCGCGCAACGCGGTCATTCTCATCGAACAGATCGAGGCGGAGCGCGCGCAGGGGCTCGATCTATGGAACGCCGTCGTCGAGGGCGCCATGTCGCGCTTCCGGCCGATCATGCTGACCGCGATCTCCACCGTGCTCGGCTTCATCCCGATCGCGCCGACGGTGTTCTGGGGGCCGATGGCCTTCGCCATCATGGGCGGCCTGTTCGTCGCGACCATCCTGACCCTGATCGTGCTGCCGGCGCTTTACGTCATTTTCTTCCGCATCCAGGAGCGGGCGCCGGCCTCAAATTGAAGCGGCGACGAGCAGCGCCAGAACAATCAGCAGCAAAGACGCCGCCGCCGCCGGCCATTGGCGCAGGCGCGCGTCGGCCGTTTCGAAGACAGGCCCAAGCGCGATCGTCCGGGCGAAGGCGCATTCGTAAAGCACAATGGCGTCGCCCGCTGGAACGACCGGCGCGGAGCGTCCCATTCGGCGCCAGCCAAACACCGCCACGACGCCGACCGCGACCGGCCAGAACCCCTCCCATATTTTCCCGAGGCTCAGGGCGTCGCCTGGCGCGTCCGCGAAGAACCACGGCAGCAGCAGTGCGCCGAGGACGAGCGCAGGCCAGAAACGGATGAGGACGGCAGGCGTTTCGCGCCTCGCCTCCTGCGCCGCGTCGGCGGGGAGCGCCGTGAGACTCATGAGGAAATGGGTCATCAGCATGGCGCTGGCGATGGAGGAAAGCGTCGCCAGAAGGGCCGGCCAGCCCGTGGCGAATTGCGCTTTCGACGCGAGTTTGGCCAGAGCGCCGCCGGTGAAGGGCAGACCGGCGAGGCTCAGCGCCAGAGCGGCGGCGAGCGCCAGCGACAGGCCGGAAAGCCGCGCGCCGCTGGCGACGAAGCCAAGGGTCAGGAACAAAGCCGCCTTCACCAGCAGATGATTGGCGCCGTAGAAGGCCATGGTCCCGGAGGCGCCGGCGTCGCCCGCCGCCAGCCCCAAACCAAGGGCCGCGGCGATGACGCCCATCTGGCTGATGCTGGAATAGGCGAGAATGGTCTTCGGTTTCTGCTGGGTCAGGCCGATTGCGGCGCCATAGAAGGCGGTGAAAAAGCCGAGCGCGGCCAGCGCGTTCCCCCAACTCTCCATGGCGACGTCGAGCGGCAGGAAACGGATCAGGCCGATCACGCCCGCCTTGACGCCGGCGCCGCTGAGCACCGCGGCGGCGGGAATCGGCGCGGCCGCGTAATTCAGCGGCATCCAGCCGTTGAACGGGACGAGACCCAGTTTCATGCCAAAGCCCGCCACAATCAGGGCGATGATCGCATCGCGCCAGGGCGAGACCGGCAAGGCCGCCATCACGTCCGCGATCCGCACGCTTCCATGGGGCTCGCCCGCCGCCAGTAACGCAAAGGCCATCAGAAGCAGCGCCTCGCCAAAAAGCGCGAAAGCCATGTAGATCGCGCCGGCGCGGCGCTTTTCAGCATCTTCGGAAAAGGCGAACAGCCCATAGGCCGGGACGCTGACGAGAGCATAAAGCAGATAGAAGGAAACCAGATCGCCGGCGATGAACACGCCGAGCCCGCCGAACATGGTCAGAATCCATGAAATCCCGAAACGCGCATCCGGCGCCCCGTCGCGCCACAGCGCGGCGGTGACGGCCATCCACAGCAGCGAGGCGAAGGCCAGCAGCAGCGCGCCGGGCGGGTCGAGGGTCAGCGACAGGCCGAGGCCGCGAAAATCGACCGAAACCGGCGCGTGACTCAGGCCGAAAACGCCCGCCGCGAGGGCAGGCGCCGGGGCAAGAAATTGCCAGACGAGCGCCCGCGTCCGCCAACTCCCGACGAAACCGGCGGCGAGAAAAATCGCGGGCGCGGCGAGGGTCGCGACAAGCAGGGCTTCGATCATGGCGCGCTCCGCGAGACGGACGGGCGGCCGATTTCGAGAAAATCGAAGAAGCCCCGGGGCGCGAAGGCCAGGGCCAACGCCAGCACGGCGAGACCGAGGGCCACCGCCTCGCGCGAGCGCTGGGGCCGCGCCTTGATCTCGACTTCGCCGTCCGCGAGAGCCGGCGCGAGAATGCGATAGACATAGCCCCCCGCCAGCAGTCCGCCGCCGAGGATCGGCAGCGACCAGAGCCATTGGCCGGAAGCCGCCGAGGCGCGCAGCATCAGCCATTTCGCCTCGAACCCGCCGCTCGGCGGCAGGCCCATCAGCGACAGCCCGCCGAGACCGAGGGTCAGAAAAGTCAAAGGCAAGGCGCGCGCCGCGCCCGTAAAACCGGCGATCCGGTCATGGCCGAGCGCTTCGGCAACCAGGCCGGCGGCAAGAAACATCGCCGCCTTGGCGAAGGCGTGGGCGAGCACCTGCATCAGGCCGCCACTCCAGCCAAGCGGGCTCCAGACATGGGCGCCGGCGGCCAGCGGGAAGACGAAAAAGAGATAGCCGATCTGCGCCACGGTTGAATAAGCGACCAGCAGTTTGAGCCGCGCCTGCCGTAGCGCGAGGACGCTTCCGAAAAGGACGGCGAGCGCGCCGAGCGCGCCGAGCACGACGCTCGGCGCCGCGGTCGGCAGCCCGGGCAGAACATAAAACCATAACCGCAGGGCAAGGAAGAACGAGCCCTTGACGACCAGGCCCGACAGCACGGCGCTGGCCGCCGCTGGGGCGTTGGCGTGCGCCGGCGGCAACCACAGATGCAGCGGAAACAAAGCCGTCTTGGCGAGCAGTCCAGCGGTCATCAGCGCGGCCGCCGTCCAGACCATGGGCGCGGCTTCAACCCTTTGCGCCAGAAGCGAAATGTCGAGCGCGCCATAGAGGCCGTAAAGCAGCGCGACCCCGAGCAGATAGGAGACCGAGCCGAACAGGGCGAACAGCAGATAGCGTAGCGCGGCGCGAAGCGTTTCCGGGCGGCCGTCGATGCACACCAGCGGCACGGCGGCGAACGTCAGGAGTTCGAGGGCGACGTAGAGATTGAACAGGTCGCCGCCGACGAAAATGAGATTCAGCGCGGCCCAGATCGCCTGAATCATGATCCAGAAGGTCAGCGCGCCGCGGCTTTCCGGCGCGCCTTCCGGCATCACGAATTTGGCCCGGGCATAGAACGCCGAGGCGGCGACGATGATCGCCGCTGCGACCATCATGACCGCCGAGACGCCGTCCGCGCGCAGCGCGATCCCGAGCGGCGGCGGCAGGCCGCCGATGGCGTAAGCGATCGGCGCGCCCGCCGCCGCGACCTTCATGGCGACGAGACATGCGAGACCAAAGCCGACCGGCGTCAGGCCGAGGGCGATTTTTCCCGCGGCGCGGCCGCCAAGTACGAACGAGAGCAGGACTCCCCCGGCAGGCAGCAGGACCGCCAGCACGAGCAGAAAGCCGCCCGGAGTCGTCGCCGGCGTCGCGGTCATTCCATCTCTCCGGCGTCGCGCCCTGCCGGGCCTTGCGGATCAAGCGAGACGCCGCCGCTTGCGACGGCGAGGCGCAGGATGAGAGCGACCGCGAGCGCGCTGGCGGCGAAGGCCACCACGATTCCGGTGATGACCATGGCCTGCGGGACGGGGTCGAAGGCATATCCCGCCGCCGCGCCGCGCCGCGCGACGACGCCGAAAACCAGAAAAACCCCGCTGCCGACGAGATTGAAGGCGAGCAATTTGCGCAGCGGATGGGGATGCGCGATCAGTCCGTAAAGCCCCAGTCCGACCAGAGCGGCGCCGACGAGCCCGGCGAGCAGCGACGCGTTCATGGCTCCTGTCCCCCCTCGGGCGGCCCGGCGACCATCATCGGCAAAGCGACGGCGACCGACAGGACCATGAAGGTTTCGATGAACAGGATCAGCGCCTTCGCGAAAGCCGGCGGAAAAGCGAAAAAGCTCCCGGCCATTGCGATCCCTGCCAGGCCGACGGCGAGAAACACCGCCGGCCCCGAAATCAGCGCCAACCGCAGGGCGCGGGAGCCGATGCGCGGCGCCTCGACCAGCCGCGCCATCATCGCGACCATCCACATGGCCGCGAGCAAGGCGCCGCCCTGAAACGCGCCGCCGGGCGCGTCGGCGCCGACCCAGAAAATATGGACGCCGATCAGCGCGCCGATCGGCGCGAGGATCTGGGCGAGGAGAACCATGGCGCCGTCCGGCCGCGCCTTGCGCAAGGGCGCGGGCGCGCCGCCCCAGGCCGCGTCCGCGCCGACCGACCAGATTCCAAGCACGGCGAGCGCCAGCACGATCTTTTCGAGCATGGTGTCGAAGGCGCGATAGGAGATCAGCACCGCCGTGATCGGATTGCCGAGCCCGGCCCCCGGCCCAGCGGCGGCGGCGGCGGCTTGCGGCGCAAGGCTCGGGGCTGGCGTGGGTAGAGACGCGACGACGAAAGCCAGCGCGCCCGCGACGAGCGCGGAAAGCGCGCCGGCGAGAATTTTCACGCGCAAACGGGGCGCAGCGCCGGATGTGGCGGCCTTGAGCGCGTCGAGCCTCTTGCCCGCGGTGACCAGCAGCACGCCGGTGACGCCGCCGCCCACCGCCGCTTCGGTCAGGCCGATGTCCGGCGCATGAAGCCTGACCCACACCAGAGCGAGCAGCAGGCCATAGGCGACATAGCCCAGGACCGAGGCGAAAAGGTCTCGCGCCGCCATGGTCCAGGTCGCGACCGCCACGACCAGCAGGGCGAGGCCGACGTCGAGAAGCGGAAGGACGCTCATTCGCGCCCCCGGCGCAGGGCGCGGCCGATGAGCTGGGCGGTCGAGGCGCCAGAGAGCAGCACGAGCGCCCAGACGACCACCAGTTTGAACGCGGCGAGGGGATTTTCGGCGCGGGGAATGAGCCCCAGGACGATCAGCCCAAGACCGAGATTGTCCGCCTTGGACAAGGCGTGAAGACGGGTGAGCGAATCCGGGAAACGCAGCAGCCCCACGGTTCCCGCGATGAAGAAGAAAACCCCCGCGCCGATGGCGGCGAGGCTGACGAGATCGGCGAGAAAGCTCACAGCTCCGCGCCCCCTTCGCCGGCGTCGAGATGATTGAGGAAGGCCATGGTGGCGAAGGCGGCGAGCAAGGCGAGGCCGAGCGCGACATCGTCCACGCCGGGAACCGCGGTCGCATAAGCGGTGAGCAGCAGGGCGGCGATGCCCCCCGTGCCCAGCAACTGCACCGCCATCAGCCTGTCGACGTCGGCGGGACCACGCAGGATTCGGGCGAGGCCGACGGCGACGGCGGCGACGATCAGGCCGGCGGCGGCGAGCAGGATTTCATTCATGACCGGCCGCCCTTTTGAAGAGACGCTCCTCGGTCGCGAAATTTTCCGCGATCGGCTGGGACAGGTCGAGGCCGTGAACCAGCGCCCGCCCCTCTTCCACGCCGGTCGGCAGCGTCCCCGGCATCAGGCTCTGCAACAGGCGGAAGACGTCGCGCGCCTCGCCCTCGGGGAGCGTGAGCGGGCAGGACACGAAACCCGGCCGCAGATCGGGACGCGGCGCCAGGGCCCGCCGCGCGACATCGAAGCCGGCGACGAGCGAGCCGCGCAGCAACCGGACGACGAGCCTGAACAGCGGCCCCGCCCGAACGCGGGCGTCTCCCGAAGGCGAAAGCTTCAGGCTGATCCACAAAGCGCCGCCGGCGGCGGCGGCGCCCACGGGAAGGTCCCGGACCGACCAGCCCGCGACCATCAGCCAGAACAGAAAAAAAAAGGCGAGGCGCGCCCATGAAAATCTCTTCCTGTGGGGCGCCCCCGAAGACATCGACAGCCTCGCGTATTTCGCGCTGCGAAAGCTAGCATCGGCGCGCGCGGCTGGCAACGCTCAGGCCCGGCGCTTGTTCAGAACCGCCAGCCCATCTTGAGCGCGGCGACGGTCTGCCATTGCTCGTATCCGCCGCCGGGCCCGTTCGACCAGACCTTGAGATAAGAGCCTTGCAGGTCGAGGGCGGGATGGCCGAGCAGAGCGGCGTTGCGCTCGCCGCCGAGGGCGGCTGCGGGAACAATATATTCCAGGGTGACGATCGGCTGGATTTCGTTGTTGCTGGCCAGGCCGAAGCCGTTCTGGTCGAACCAGCGACTGAGGTATTCCACCGCGAGGCTCGCGCTCCAACTCTCGCCGCTGGCGTAGCTCAGCGAGGGAATGACGAAAGCCGCATTCGACGAGACCCCCGGCTCGCGCAGGCGGCGCTGGAGAAAAACCGTCAGGCCCAGGGACCACACGGTCTGGCTCGACGTGTCCGCGGCCGCGGCGACCTGCTGGAAATTCGCGTCGAAATTGAGTCTCTTGTTGAAGCCGACGTTGAAATCCTGGCGCGCGGAGATCTGGTTGTCGAAGGTCGGTATGAAATCCCAGCGCGGCGCGATGACGAGATAGGGCGAAAAGGCCTGATCGTCGCCGGGGTCGACGAATTGCAGGCGCCCGGAGCCGCCGGTCTTGTCGAGATCGACATTCGAGGCCTGAAAATAGCGATCGGTTTCGGCGAAGCCGGTCACTGTGGCGCGCAAGGGCAGATCGCCGAGCGGCGACGCCCAGGACAGGGAGCCGAGGGGCCGCCATTGGCCCGACGCGGTTCCGCCCTGGCTCAACTCGTCGGCATTGGTGTTCCAGCCGAGCGGCAACAGCGCATTGGCGCGGAACTGCGGCGAAGGGGCCTGAGCCTCGAGGTCCGGGGCGGTGGCGTAGAGGTTGGAAAGAGGCGCGGGCGTGGCGGAATTTGGCGTCGCGAACAAAGCGTCGTCCATCGCGTCCTGCGCGTCGCTCGACGCATCGAGACGCCCCCGCCCGACGGCCTGGGCCGAGGCCGCGCCGAGCGAAGCGAAAAACACGAGAGCGGCGACGGCCAGAGCCGGTGTTTTCATCGCGATCCCGCTTCAGAGGAACGCCGCGCGGCCGTTGCGCGGGACAGGACTTCATGGCGCCGCCCGCCGAGGCGGAGCGCGATCGGGATTCGATCAGCTTTGCGCGCTCTTGAGACCAAATCCGACGCCGATCCAGCTCACGCCGGCGAAGATAAGGTCCACGCCCAGGAAAATGCCGAGCGTATAGACCGCCGAGACGGGCCAATGGGCCAGGATGATCAGCCCGAGGACAAAGGTGATCAGGCCGGAGAAGGCCACCCAGATCCAGGGCGAGCCGTGCTTCATGCTGAAAGCGAGGAAAATGCGCATGATCCCGGAGGCGACCAGCACGGCGCCGAGAATCAGGGTGAGCCAGACCGCGGTGAGCAAGGGATTGTCCCAGGCGAGAAAGCCGGCGACGATATAGAGGATACCGAGCAGCAGCCAGAAGATGAAACGGCCCCAGCTCTTGACTTGGAAGGCGTTGATCACTTCGAACACGCCGGCGACGACCATCATGACGCCGACCACGAGAACGCTCGCCACCGTCGCGGTGACGATGCTGCCGAGCGCGATGAAACCCGAGACGAGATAGACGGCGCCGAGCGCGACGATCCATCCCCATTTCGCGCGCAAGGGCCCAAGCGCGTCGGCGATGTCCGTCTTCGGTGAAAACATGCTGGTCATGGCGCTTCCCCCCAATGATGATCAGGTCCTTCGAAATGGCGCGACGGCCGTCGTATTTCACGCGACTCCGATCGGATACCCTCCATCCAACCAGCCCGACTTCGTAACGATGCAAATGTAATCGGAGCCCCGCGAAAAAAGCAAGGCGACTTGTCTGAAGTTGTCTCGTCCTGGAGCTTTCGGCTCGAGCATGGCGCCAATGAGCATGCGGAAGTTACATGACCATCCGCGACCGGCCATCCGCGTCTTCGGCGTGTCGTCATTCGGCGCGCGACATCCAGGCGAGAAAATCGCGGGCTGTCCGAAAAGGCGCCTCCATCATCGGCACATGGCCAATGCCGGGCATGAGGATGGACTTGCTGGCGGGAAACAGTTTTTGAAAGGTTGCGGCGGCTTTCGGGTTGAGCACCTTGTCTTCCGCCCCCCATACGATGAGAGTCGGGATCGGGAGCGAGGCGAACTGTGTTTCCAGAAGAGGCGATTGCTCCAGCAATTCCTTGAGGATGCGCGCGTGCAGCGCCTGGTCGGCGGCGCCCCGACGGCCGAAGGTCTTGATCGCGAAGCCTGGGATATAAGGCGGCCGGGCCATGACGGCCTCGATGAGGGCGCGGGCGTCGCCCGGGCTTCGCATCACTAGCGGCATCTCGCCGGTTTCCCGATACCGGATCATGATCGGGCTTTCCTGCGCATCCGCGACGCCCGCTGGCGCAAACAGCCAGAGCGCGGCGACCTCCCCGGGATAGGTCGCGGCATATTGGGCGGCGATGAAGCCGCCCATGGAATTGCCGCCAAGGATCATGCGCCCGATTTTCAACGCGCGGCAGAAAGCGTGCACGCGCGCAACTTGATCCGACATCCGGTAATGAGCGGAGGCGTCGCGCGCGGCGTCGCCAAAACCGGGAAGATCGGGAATGACGACGCGGTAGCGCTTCGTCAACCGGCCCGCCATGCGGGTGAAATTGTCCTTGTCGCCTCCGAAGCCGTGGAGCAGAACCAGAGCCTCGCCGCGGCCGCCGTCCAGATAAGGCATGGCGAAGCCATCGATCTGCTGCTGCTTCAACTTCAGTCCCGCGAATTTCCTTTCGAGGCCGAAAGCGAAGGCTGTGGCCGCCTCCGCCGTTGGAAAAAAACCCGCCATGGCGTCCCCCGCGCGCTGGAGGCCTATCGTAGCGCGGCGAAGGATGGGCTACTATCGCCAATGATGATCGGAGCTCCATCGACGGCATCGATTTGAAGGGTTGAACAGGCCCGGTCTTCCACGGAGGGCGCCATGCTCGATGTCGTCATGCGTCAAGGCGGTGAACAGGAAACGGGCGCGGTCGACGGGAAGCCGCTCGACATTCTCGTCGTCGGCGCGGGCGTGGCCGGGATAGCCGCGGCGCGCGACATCCAGAAAAAAGCGCCCGATCTGACATTCGCCATTATCGAAGCGCGCAAGGCGCTCGGCGGCACCTGGGACCTCTTCCGCTATCCCGGCGTGCGTTCGGACTCCGATCTGCAAACCCTCGCCTATTCCGACCGCCCCGTGTTCAACGGCGCCTTCACCGGCGAGGGCGCCGATGTCCTCGCCTATGTCCGGGACGCGGCGCGCGAGAGCGGCGTGGACCGCAAGATCCTGTTCGAACATCGCGTCGTGGCGGCTGATTTCGACAGCCTTTCAGGCTTCTGGCGGGTCGATGTGGCGATCGGCGAGGACAGGCGGCCCGCGCGGATGAACTGCCGCTTTCTATACGCCTGTTGCGGCTATTACGACTATTCGACCGGCCATGCGCCCGACTTTCCCGGCAGAGCCGATTTTTCCGGACCGGTCATTCATCCCCAGTTCTGGCCGTCGGATTTCGACCCGAGGGAGAAGCGGATCGTCGTGATCGGCAGCGGCGCGACCGCCATCTCGCTCATTCCGGCCCTCGCCGCCAGAGCGAAACACGTCGTCATGCTGCAGCGCTCGCCGACCTATCTCCTGCCGATGCCGGCCAAGGATTACGCAGCGCGGCTTTATCGGCGAATATTGCCGGACAGGTTCGCCTATTCCCTGCTCCGCTGGCGCAACATCCTCTTCACCTTCGGCCTCTATCGCCTCGCGCGCGCCAGGCCGGCCTTGTCCAGGCGGCTGCTGCTCGGTTTCGCGCGGCGCCGTCTCGGTCTCGACGACAGCCGAATGGCGGATTTCACGCCGCGTTACGACGTCTGGGACCAGCGCGTTTGCGTCGACTCAGGCTTTGCCTTTTACAATTGCCTGCGCGACGGCTCCGCAAGCGTCGTCACCGCCGAGATCGACTCTTTTGCGCCCGAAGGGGTGAGGCTGCGCAATGGCGATGTCCTGCGCGCGGACGCCGTCGTCACCGCCACCGGCCTGAAGTTGCAGGCCTTCGGCGGCGCGCGCTTGAGCGTCGACGGCAAAGTCCTGGAGCCCGGCGATCTCGTGACCTATCGCGGCTGCATGTTCGCGGGCGCGCCCAATCTTTTCGCGGCGATCGGCTATGTCAACGCGTCCTGGACGCTCAAATGCCAGTTGACCACGATCTACCTGTTGCGGCTGACGCGGGAACTCGCCGCGAGGAAGGCCAAATGGGTCGCGCCGCAAAATCCTCCAGCCGCCGTCGGACCGGTCCTGGCCTTGACCTCGGGCTATGTCGCGCGCGGAACGGCCGAAATGCCGAAGCAGGGCGCGACTTGGCCATGGAAATACAGCGTGAATTATTTCAACGATCTCTGGGCTCTGCGCTACGCGCGCCTCGACGACGGCGTCGTGCATTTCGAACCGGCGTGAAACTCTCATTGAATGGCTGTGGGGCGCCGAAGCCTTTTGCCGCGAAAAGCTCCTGAAATTCCGCTCGCCTTCGAATTTGACGGTTGATGCGCGAGGCCGAGAATGTCGCCGCAGCGGAGGACAATTTCCAATGCGCCCCTCTGCCGCAGACGTTCCGCGCAGGCGGCGGCATATGAAGACTTCCGGCGGCGATCGGGCCAGACAGGCGCTCCTCTCGCCCATGGCTCGAAACATGCCGATCCGTCACGCCCAAAGTTTCCTCGCGAGAAGAAGCCTTGAATCACGCGTTGCCGCAGATCAGACTCGCGAAAGTCCGCGGAACCTGGCGGGCGACGCCGCCACTTGAGCGCGTCCGGATGCGCAAGAGGCGTGGCGCCTTCATCTTCCCTGCTTTTTGCGGATCATGCCATTCATCCGCCTTCGGGCCGAAGCGTCTTGAAACGCACGCCACGACCGCCGCCCCGGCTTTCGGCGTTTTCGGCGATCAATTCGACCCCGGCGCGGTCGAGCGCCTCGATCACCTTGGTCAAAGTGTCCACCACGCCGCGGACATTGCCTTCGCTCGCCTCCATGCGCTGGATGGTCGGCAGCGAGACGCCCGACATTTCGGCCAGTTGGCGCTGATCGACGCCGAGCAGGGCGCGCGCGGCTCGCATCTGAGAGGCGGTGATCAAGGCGCAGTCGCTCCGCGATTCGCGGGCCGCGATTCGCCCGCGCCGCCCGTCCAACGAGACAGGCGCGGCGAGAAAGCAAGCCCTTCTTCCTGTGCAATACCGCGCTTTTCCGCCGATTTCCGTCGGTCGGCGCATTTTTTTAACCATAACATATTGACCACGGAAATAAAGCGCGTAGCCTGAAATATAGGTTATTTGACATTAACTTTGATGTGTAAAACATGACACCGGATCAAAGTGGCCAGGGTCCGGCCCTGGCGTTCAGCGGCGCGCCCCGGCGAGGGCGCCCATGACGCTCGCGGGCGATCTTGTCGCCATCGGCGGCCTGCTGGCGTTGGGGCCGGCGGCGCTCACGCTTTCTCGTGTCCGTCATCTTTCTTCGCTGATCTATGGCGGCGTCTTTCTGATCTGCCTCCTGCTGACCGGCGGGGCGCTCCGGGGCCTGCTGGCGGGCGCGGCGCCCGAAGCCTTGACGTTGCCGCTCGGCCTGCCCTGGCTCGGCGCTCATTTCCGAATCGACGCCCTGTCGGGCTTTTTCCTCGCCGTCGTCAATTTCGCCGCCGCCGCCGCTTCGTTTTACGCGCTTGGCTATGGCCGCCACGAAAAGGCGCAAAGCCGGATCCTGCCCTTCTTCCCGCCCTTCGTCGCGGCGATGAATCTCGTCGTCCTCGCCGACGACGCCTATGTCTTCCTGTTGTCCTGGGAGTTGATGTCGCTCGCCTCCTGGGCTCTGGTGATGGCCCATCACCGCGAAGGCGACAACGCCCGCGCCGGCTATGTCTATATTCTCATGGCGACGCTTGGAACTTTCGCGCTGCTGCTGGCCTACGGCCTGCTCGGCGGCGCCGATGGCGACCTCTCCTTCAGCGGGATGCGCGGCCATCCGCCCTCGGCCGCGGTCGCGGGCGCAGTTCTCGCCCTGGCGCTGATCGGCGCCGGCTCCAAGGCGGGGCTGACCCCGCTGCACATCTGGCTGCCGCTGGCCCATCCCGCGGCGCCAAGCCATATCTCGGCGCTGATGAGCGGAGTCATGACCAAGGTGGCGATCTACGGTTTCCTGCGGATCGTCTTCGACCTGCTCGGCCCCGCCGCCTGGTGGTGGGGCGTGCCGATGATGGCGACGGGCGCGGCGACGGCGGTGGTCGGCGTGCTGTTCGCGCTGCTCCACAATGACCTCAAGCGCGTGCTGGCGTACAGCACCATTGAGAACATCGGCGTGATCTTCATCGCCCTCGGCCTCTCTCTCGCTTTCGAGACCAATGGACAGGGCACCGCGGCGGCTCTGGCGATGACCGCCGCTTTGTTCCATATGCTCAACCATTCCCTGTTCAAGAGCTTGCTGTTTTTCGGCTCGGGCGCCGTGCTGACGGCGACCGACGAGCGCGACATGGGGCGGCTCGGCGGACTGCTTAACGCGATGCCTTTGAGCGGCCTGTTCATGCTGGTCGGGGCCGGGGCCATATCGGCTTTGCCGCCATTGAACGGTTTCGCTTCCGAATGGCTGATCTTCCAGGCGATCCTGCTCAGTCCGTCGCTGCCGTCCTGGACGCTCAAGCTGGAAATTCCGGCCGTGGGCGCACTGCTGGCGCTTGCCGCCGCCCTCGCCGGCGCCTGTTTCGTGCGCCTGTTCGGCGTCAGTTTCCTCGGCCGGCCGCGCGGCGAGGCGGCGCGCCGCGCGAAAGAAGTCGATCGCTTCATGCTCGGCGCCATGGGCGCGCTGGCCGCGCTTTGCCTCGTCGCGGGCGTCCTGCCCGGCTATGTGATCGACGCCTTGTCGCCGATCGTCCACTTGCTCGTCGGCGCGCGCATGGCGCCGCAGACCGATCTCGGCTGGCTGGCGATCGCGCCGGTCGCCGAAAGCCGAAGCTCCTACGACGGCATGCTGGTCTTTCTGTTCATCGCCAGCTCGGCGCTTCTGGCGGCGGCGGTCATCCACCGTCTCGCTTCCGACGCCACGCGAATCGCGCCGGCCTGGGACTGCGGTTTTCCCGATTCCAATCCGGCGACCCAATATACGCCGGAAAGTTTCGCCCAGCCGATCCGGCGGGTTTTCACGGGTTTCGTCTTCCGCGCGCGCGAAAAAGTCGACATGCCCGCGCCCGGCGATCCGCGTCCGGCGCACTTCGGCCTCTCGATTCAGGATCTGGTGTGGGATTTCGTCTATCGGCCAGTCACGCGCGGAGTCCAGGCGGGCGCCGACAGGCTGAACAGATTGCAGTTCCTGACGATCCGGCAATATCTCAGTCTCGTCTTCGGGGCTTTGGTCCTGCTGCTGCTTGCCCTAGCGATCTGGACGTGACGCCATGTCGATGTTCGAATCCCTGGCCATCCAGATCGTCGAAATGCTCATCGTGCTCCTGGC
>JAKANG010000352.1 GCA_021812505.1 Pseudomonadota bacterium | reverse complement strand
TCGTGGTGATGTCGGTGGTGAGCGGCTTGCCGGTCGCGCCCTTGCGCAGCACGCCGTGGCAGCCGGCGCAGCGCTCGAAGAAAATCTTGTTGGCTGCGGCGAATTCCTCCGGCGTAAGCTGCGGCGACCCCGGCTTCTGACCCGCCTGCTCGGTCTTGGGCATTTCGGTCATGCTCGGAACATAGGGCGGAACTTTTCCGATCTCGTGACCCTTGACCTGGGGCGCCGCCTCCTGCGCCAAAGCCGCGCTCCAAACACCCGACGCCAGAATCAAAGCCGCTCCCAGCGGCGCAAAGCGCATTATTTTCCCGCGTGTCCTCAGCATTGCGTTTCCTCCCATCGGCGTTCCCGGCATCGTTAGTTTATCGCGTCAAGGCCTACCTTGACTTTGGTTAGGGAGCTTTGCCACTTCTAACCGAAGTCAAGGCTCTTGCCCAGCGGATGTGGTGATAGGATGCAGGCCGAGGGGCTGTGGCGGAGAGGCGATGGCGCGGAGAATTTACCTCAGGATCATGATCCTGTGCGTGATGGCGCTGGGATGCGCGCGCGTCGCGGCGGCGCAGGAGCTGGAGGCGTTCGCACGGTCGGCCTTTGCGCGCCAAGGCGTTTCCGTTGACGTCGAGGCGCGACGGAAGGACGGCGCCTCCTTTGTCGAGGCGCGCGCCAACGGCGCGCCGTTGGGCTGGGCCTTTTCGACCTGGACGCTCATTCATTCGGTCGGCTATTCGGGACAGCCGGTCGATATTTACGTTGCGCTCGACGCCGATTTGAAAGTCGTCGCCGCCAGATTGATCCGGCAGGACGAGCCGATCCTGATCATCGGCATTTCCAAGAAACAGCTCGACGATTTCGTGGCGAGCCTGCGTGGGCTCGACATCAGGGATTTGTCGCATATCGCCATTTCCGGGGCGAAGGGCCGCGTTCCCATTCTGGCGGGAGCGACGGTGTCGAGCAGCGTCTTTCGCGACGCCGTCGTGCGCGGCGCGCGGGTGGTGGCGCGCGCGGTCGGCGAACTCGGCGGCGGCAAAATCCTGCGCGAGAAGTTCGAGCCCGCGGATTGGCGCGCGCTGGAAAAGCAGGGCGCGATTTTTGAGCGCCGCGTCCTGGAAAAGGAATTCGCCGACTCCGTGGGCGCGCGCGCCGAGGAGCCTGGCCAGTTGCTCATCGAAGCCTATGCGGCGCTTGCGACGCCGGCCGGAATCGGACGCAATCTGTTTGGCCGGCGCATCTTCGATTCGCTTTCGGGAAACATCGGGCCCGAGGACAATATCCTGTTCGTCGGCTCGCGTGGACTTCTGTCGATTCTCGGCGGGAACTGGCGAAGCTCGGGCGTTTTCGAGCATGTGGCGATCGCCCAGGGCGGCAGGACGATTCGCCTGACCAAGGCGATGCATCGCGACCTCGACGAACTGGCGACGCCCGACGCGCCGGATCTGCGCGAAAAGGCGCTGTTCATCCTGCCCGCCGCCTCGGGCTTCGATCCCACGCGGCCCTTCCGCATCGCCCTGATGCTGACGCGCCACACGCCAGACGGCCAGGAGCAAAGCGCGACCTTCTTCCTCGACGGGAGGCTTCCCGCCTCTTATGTCGCCCCGCCGACGCCCGGCGAATCCGAGTTGTGGATGCAAATCTGGCGAGCCCGCGCCGCCGAGATCGTCGCGCTGGTGGCCATGCTCGCGGCGCTGTTCGGCATATTGCTGTTTCAGGACCGGTTCGTCCAACATCTCCTCCTGTACCGGTGGACGCGCATCATCTTTCTCGGTTTGACGCTGATCTTTCTCGGCCTTTACGCCAAGGCCCAATTGTCGGTGGTGCAGGTCGTCACTTTCGTGCACGCCGTGCGCGGCGAATTCAAATGGGAGCTGTTCCTCCTCGATCCGATGATTTTCATCCTGTGGAGCTTCGTCGCGCTTGCCATGCTGTTCTGGGGACGTGGCGTGTTCTGCGGCTGGCTCTGCCCCTTCGGCGCCTTGCAGGAGCTTCTGAATGAGGCCGCGCGGCGTCTGGGCGTGAGGCAATGGGAGCCGCCCTGGGGCGTCCACGAACGCCTTGGAATGATCAAGTATCTGGTTTTTCTTGCTATTCTCGCCATTTCGCTCAACAGCATGGACGACGCTTTCCGCGCGGCCGAGGCCGAACCCTTCAAGACGGTGATCGCTTTGCATTTCATGCGTCCGTGGCCCTTCGTGCTTTACGCCGTCGTCACGCTCGCCGCCGGCCTGTTCGTGCGCCGGGCCTATTGCCGTTATCTCTGTCCGCTGGGCGGCGCCCTCGCCCTGCCGGCGCGGATGCATATTTTCGACTGGCTGAAACGGCGGCCGCAATGCGGGCGCGAATGCCGGCAATGCGCGGTCAAATGCCCGGTGCAGGCGATCAATCCGCTGGGGGTCATCAGCCCGAACGAATGCATCTACTGCCTGAACTGCCAATCGATGTACCACGACCCCAAGGTCTGCAAGGGGCTCGCAGGACGCGAGGCGCGGCGCCAGGCGCTGGAGGCGATGGCCGCGAGCCAAAAGGAGGCGGGCGATGGTTGAAGCCAAACCGACGCGGCGGCGCGTGCTCACTCTTTTCGCTCTCGGAGCGGGGGCGACCTGTTTCGGCGGAGGCGCGACGACGGCGACGCGCGAATGGCGCGGCGCGGCGATGGGCGCGCAGGTCCGGCTGCTTTTCGCCGGACGGGGCGCGGCGGCGCCTGAAGCGGCGGTCGCCGAAATCATGGCGGAGATCGAGCGGCTTGAGCGGATTTTCAGTCTTTCGCGCGCCGATTCCGAGATTTCGCGCCTCAACGCCGAGGGGCGGCTTGTCTCGCCCTCCCTGGATTTCCTGTCGGTTCTCGACCTCTGCGCCCGAGTCCACAAGGCAAGCGGCGGCCTGTTCGACCCGACCGTCCAGCCGCTCTGGGATTTTTTTATCGGCTGGTACAAGCGAAACCTCGACCGCGCGGCGCCATACGGACCGGATTTCGACGCGGCGCGCCTGAAAGTGGGATTCGACGGAATAATGTTCGACGCCGACAGGATCGACTTGCGCGATCATCGGCGCGTGACCCTCAACGGCGTGGCGCAAGGCTATGTGACCGATCGCGGCGTGGAAATCCTCAAACGGCGCGGCTTCGACCGCGTGTTCGTCGATCTGGGAGAAATGCGCGCCATCGGGACGCCGAAGCAGGGCTTTTGGAAAGTCGACCTGCCGAACAAGCGCGATGCGATCCGGCTCGCGGGCGGCGCCCTGGCGACCT
>JAKANG010000351.1 GCA_021812505.1 Pseudomonadota bacterium | reverse complement strand
GCTTGCGTCTATCTGGCGAGTTCGGAAGCCGCCTACATCACCGGCCAGACGCTGCATGTCAACGGCGGAATGGCAATGATTTGAAAGTGTTGCGATCAGGATCCGGTTGCGGCGCGACACAGCGCATATGGGCCTCGCAATCGTGACGGAAGTGTGTTAGCAAGCCTCGGTTTGTACGTTCCAACGTGTGAAATTTCGCTGCAGCGCGGAAATTTTCGCGTCGCCGGATGTGTCACTCCCCCGCGCGCCCCCGGGCAAGGTTCAGGCGCGCCGTCAGTTCGAGATAATGAGGAAATCAAGATGAGCGATGTCGCCGAGCGCGTGAAAAAGATTGTCGTCGAACACCTCGGCGTCGAGCCCGACAAGGTGGTCGACAGCGCGAATTTCATCGACGATCTGGGCGCCGATTCGCTCGACACCGTCGAGCTGGTCATGGCCTTCGAGGAAGAATTCGGGGTGGAGATTCCGGACGACGCCGCCGAGTCCATCGTGACCGTGGGCGACGCCGTGAAATTCCTTGAAAAGGCCACGGCTCAGGGCTGAGCCCAGCCGAAACGGAAAATTTCGCGCGCGTCCGGCCGAGGTCGGGCGCGCGCGATTGACGTTGCAACAGCCGCTTGACGCGGCTTCAAAGCTGGATCGGCCGCGACGGAGTTCTTCCCGTCCCGCGCGCCCGAATGATGCCCGAGGGAGCCTATGCGCAGGGTCGTCGTAACCGGATTGGGCATGGTGTCGCCGCTGGCCTGCGGCGTCGAGGAAACCTGGAAGCGCCTGCTGGCGGGCGAAAGCGGCGCGGGGCCGATCGAAGGCTTCGATGTATCCGACATTCCCTGCAAGATCGCGATGCAGGTTCCCCGCAAGGGCAAGCCCGACAGCGCGGCGGACGCCTTCAATCCGGACGACTGGATGGAGCCCAAGGAACAGCGCAAGGTCGACGATTTCATCGTCTATGGCGTGGCCGCCGCGACACAGGCGCTGAAAGACGCCAATTGGGCGCCCAAGACCTATGAGGAGCAGATCGAAAGCGGCGTGCTGATCGGTTCCGGCATCGGGGGTCTCGGCGGGATCTATGAAACCTCGATCACCATGCATGAAAAGGGCGCCCGCAGGGTGTCGCCCTTCTTCGTTCCTGGCCGGCTGATCAATCTCATCGGCGGACAGGTTTCGATCATGCACGGGCTGAAAGGTCCGAACCACGCGGTGGTCACCGCCTGTTCCACAGGCACCCATGCGATAGGCGACGCGGCGCGGCTCATCGCGCTGGGTGACGCCGAGGTCATGGTGGCGGGCGGCGCCGAATCGGCCTGCAACCGCATCGGCATCGCCGGATTCGCCGCCTGCAAGGCGCTGGCGACCGCCTATAACGACAATCCCAAGGCCGCTTCCCGGCCATACGACCGCGATCGCAACGGCTTCGTCATGGGCGAGGGCGCCGGCTGCCTTGTGCTGGAGTCGCTTGAGCACGCCCAGGGGCGCGGCGCCCGCATCTACGCCGAGGTCATCGGCTATGGCATGTCGGGCGACGCCTTCCATATCACCGCGCCGTCCGAGGACGGCGACGGGGCCTATCGCTGCATGAGGGCGGCGCTCAACCGCGCCGGGATCGTCGCCGCCGATATCGATTACGTCAACGCCCATGGCACTTCGACCATGGCGGACGGCATCGAATTGCGCGCGGTGGAGCGGGTCGTCGGCAACGCCGCGAGCAAGATTTCCATGTCCTCGACCAAGAGTTCGGTCGGCCATCTGCTTGGCGCGGCGGGCGCGGTGGAGGCGATCTTCTCCATTCTCGCCCTGCGCGACCAGATCGCGCCGGCGACGCTCAATCTCGACAACCCCGACTTCGAAACCGCGATCGATCTCGTGCCGCACCAGCCGCGCCAACGCGAAATCAACGTCGTTCTGTCCAATTCCTTCGGCTTCGGCGGAACCAACGCCTCGCTCGTCATGCGGCGTTTTCCCTGACCGATCCCGATTTCGCCATAAAAACCGGCAAACTGCCGGTGAAGATCGCCGCGCAAGCGGCCCAGAGCATTTTTCGTCCCTTCGCAACGGCAAGAATGCTCTCGTCAACTTTTTTGACGCATATTCTTTTCCGAAAAGTCTGCAATTTTTCGGGAATATGCTCTAGCGCGAGGCGCCTATGACGGACCAACCGCGGGGAACCGAGCCGGCTGGCGGGGAGCGGCCCCAGCCGGCGCGTCCGGGCGTATCGGGCGCAAGCCTCTATGGCCGGCGCGGCGCCTCCGGTTCGCAGGAGGCTCCGCGTCGCGAGGCCGCCCCGCCGCCGGAAAGGAAGCGCAAGGCCTCTCGGTTGGGCCTGATGTCGGGATTCCTGTCCTTTCTGCTCGCGGCGGCCTTCCTCCTCGGCGTCGGCGTGATGCTGGCCGACCGAGCCACGCGCGCGCCGGGCCCTCTGCCAGCGGACAAGGTGGTCTATGTCGAGCAGGGCTCCGATTCCGACGAGATCGTCGATGAATTGCAGACCCAGGGCGTGATCGAATCGCCGTTGCTTTTCCGGGTCGCTCTACTGGTCGAAGGCGTCCGTTCGCGTTTGAAGGCCGGCGAATACCTCTTCAAACAGGGCGCTTCGGTTCAGGACGTGATCGATCTGATGGTCTCGGGCAAGGCCATCCTGCACGCGATCACCATCCCCGAGGGCCTGACCAGCGAGGAGGTGGTCGAGCGCCTGCGACACGACGACCTTCTGGCCGGCGACATCCGCGACGTTCCGCGCGAGGGCGCGCTACTGCCGGAAACCTATAAGTTCCATCGCGGCGACCGTCGCGACAAGCTGTTGCAGAAAATGGAGCGCGACCAGAAACAGATGGTCGATGCGATCTGGCGGGGCCGCGCCGCCGGTCTGCCCCTGACCTCGCCCTATGAGCTGGTCACCTTGGCTTCGATCGTCGAAAAGGAGACCGGCAAGCCGGAGGAGCGTCCGCTGGTCGCGGCGGTCTTTCTGAACCGACTGCGCAAGCACATGCGGCTGCAGTCCGATCCGACCATCATTTATGGGCTGGTCGGCGGCAAGGGCTCGCTCGGCCGTCCGCTGACCCACGACGACGTTCTATCGCAGACGGCCTACAACACCTATGTGATCGAGGGTCTGCCGCCAGGGCCGATCGCCAATCCCGGCCGCGCCGCTCTCGAAGCGGTCGCCAATCCCGCGCCGAGCAGCGCGCTCTATTTCGTCGCCGACGGGACGGGCGGCCATGTCTTCGCGGACACGCTGGGCGCGCAT
>JAKANG010000350.1 GCA_021812505.1 Pseudomonadota bacterium | reverse complement strand
CGCCAGCGCCTCGGACGAAGCGGAAACCGCGACGACCGGGCGGCCGCGCCGCGCCCCCGCGCGCCGCAGCATGTCCGCGACGGCGCCGGCGCGCCGGAAAAGATTTCGCGCGTCATCCATGGCGAGTCCTGCTTGCGGCCAGGGCGTGATCTGCGTCATTGTCAGGCGCCGCGGCCAATGTGAATTTAGCTTCATCGCGCCGGAAGACAAAGTCGGAGGCCAGCCGGGCAGGGGGACGGGCAAGCGATGAGCGAGGCTGCTTTGTCGGCGCTAATGGCGAAGAGTCGGTTTCTCGACTCTTCGACAGCGGCTCTTTTCGCCGCGCTCGCCGGCGCCAATGTTCTTGCCTGGGCCTGGGCCTTCGCCCTTTTTTCCGGCCGGCCCGCGGTCCTCGGCACGGCTCTGCTCGCCTGGGTGTTCGGCCTTCGCCATGCGTTCGACGCCGACCATATCGCCGCGATCGACAATGTCGTGCGCAAATTGATGCATCGGGGGGAAAAGCCGCGCGCGGCCGGCCTGTTCTTCGCGCTCGGCCATTCGACCGTGGTTGTCGCCGCGGCCGCCTTGTTCGCCTTCGCGGCCGCCGCGATGAAGGGCGACATCGGCGTCGCCAGGAACATCGGCGGCGCCGTCGGCGCGGCGGTTTCGGCCGGTTTTCTCCTGCTGATCGCCGCCGCCAACCTCGTCATTCTCGCCGGGGTCTGGCGCACGTTCCGCTCGGTGCGGCGCGGCGGCGATCTCGATCACGAAAGCCTCGACATTCTGCTGTCGGGGCGGGGATTTCTGGCGCGGTTGTTCCGGCCGCTTTTCGCCGTAGTCTCCAAGGCCTGGCACATGTATCCGCTTGGCTTTCTGTTCGGCCTCGGCTTCGACACGGCGACCGAAATCGGGCTGCTCAGCATTTCCGCCGCCGAGGCGGCCAAGGGCATGTCGCCCTGGCAGACGCTGGTCTTTCCCGCGCTGTTCACGGCGGGCATGGCTTTGGCCGACACGGCGGACAGCGCAATGATGGTCGGCGCCTATGGCTGGGCCTTCGTCAATCCGATCCGCAAGCTTTGGTACAATCTCACCATCACCGCGACCTCGGTCGTCATTGCGGGCTTCATTGGCGGCGTCGAAGTTTTGGGCCTCATCGCCGAAAAACTCCAGCTTCATGGCGGCGCATGGGCCGGCGTCGCGCGGCTGAACCACAGCCTGGCGAATTTCGGCTTCGTCGTCGTGGGGCTTTTCGCCCTGGCGTGGATCGTTTCCGCCTCGATCTACAAGGCCAGGGCCTATGACCGGCTGGCGTCGGCCGCGACGTCCGGCTGATCGCGCGCTGGCGTCGGCGTTGATTTCCGGCGGCGCATATCCCAACATGAGCCGGGCGTGGGCGCGGATCCGGCCGGAATCCCGATTTGGCCCTGGCGCTCGCGGGGCGCCCGGCCGGCGCCGAAAAATTGTTTTCGCCGTCCGTCCCTGGGCTGGAGACGAGGCCCAAGTCTCGGAAGAAAAACATGCACGAAATGTCGTTGACCGAAAGCGTGGTGGAAATTCTGCGCGAGGAAGCGCGCCGTCAGGGTTTCAGCCGTGTGAAAACCGTCTGGCTGGAGGTCGGCGCGCTCGGCGGCGTCGAGCCGGAAGCGATGGAATTCTGCTTCGACGTGGTGACGCGCGGCACTTTGGCAGAGGGGGCGCGGCTTGAAATCATCCGAACGCCGGGCAGGGGCTATTGCCTCGACTGCGGCGAGGAGTCGCCTCTCGAAGAACGTTTCGGCGCCTGCCCGAAATGCGGCTGCCATCACATGCAGATGACGGCCGGCGACGAATTGCGGGTCAAGGAACTGGAAGTCGACTGACCTCCAAGGACGCCGCGCGAGAACTTGTTTCAAGATCGGCGCGTTGTTGAACGGCCGTCTGGCTCCTGCCGTCGAGGCGGACTGAAAATGACGCAAGACCTCTCGCCGGCAGACCCGACTCCCCCTGCGATTTGCGATTGGCGCGCGGGGCGAACTCAAATGGGATTCGATGAACGAACTGCTCCGAAGCAACGGCGACGCCGATTCCGTAGTAGGCGGCGACCGGCACTCTGTTCAGGAAGGCGCGGAATCGAGGGGCTGATGAGAGCGCTGAGCTGTTTGAGCCGCAGCGGCACGATATCATTTGAAACTTCCGCTGAGCCCACGGCAAAGGCGCGTCCGCCAAGGAGGAACCCGGCCGCGTTTTTCTGTTGCGTGGACGACTGGCGCGACCTGTAATTCTTCCTGAGCCGGATTGCGAGCATAGCGCGAAGGACAGGTTCGGAGAAAACACCCGTCGATGGCTGAGCATAACCGGCGGACCGGCTCCGGCCGCCGCCTTTGCACTTTGACCAACGATAAACAATATAAGCCATGCGGGCAGCGACACGCTCGAGCAAGCTCAGGATAAAACCATGGCCATGCGCCAAAAAACCTTGATTCTCACTCTGGCCGCCCTGGTGGCCTTTGGCTATTCCGCCGACAGTTTCGCCAGACCGGGATCCCGCGGCTCCATGGGCAGTCGCGGCGCGCGCACTTACAGCGCTCCGCCCCCAACCGTAACGGCGCCTCGCCCAGCCGCTCCGATCGAACGTTCGATGACGTCCCCGTCACCAGCGATAGCGCAGAATCATGCCGGATCGCCGGGCATGAACTCCGGCGGCTTCATGTCCGGCGGTTTTGGACGCGGCCTGCTTGGCGGCCTCGTCGGCGCCGGGCTGATCGGCTTGCTGTTCGGAAGCGGTTTCGGCGGCGGGCTCGGCGGAATATCGTCAATTCTGGGTCTCGTGATTCAGATCGGGCTTCTATTCCTCCTGGTTAAATTCGCCATGGGCTTCCTGCGCAGACGCCAGCCGGCGTACCAACGCGCCACATACGATAGCGGCGCTGCGCAAGGCCCGCGCCCCGGGTTTGGCGGTTTCGGAGGCTTCGGCGGCGGGCCTGGGAGACCTTTGAAGCTCGAAATCGGTCCCGCGGATTTCAATGTTTTCGAACAGCGACTTGGTCTCATCCAAAAAGCCTATGGCGCCGAGGACATGGCCGCTTTGCGCGCTCTGGCGACGCCTGAAATGGCCTCCTTTTTCGCCGCGGAGATCGAAGAGACCGCCAAAAAAGGGCAGGTCAACAAAATCTCGGACGTGACCCTTCTGCAGGGTGATCTTGCGGAAGCCTGGCGCGAGCCCCAAAGCGAATATGCGAGCGTCGCGATCCGCTTCTCGCTGATCGACGTGACGGTTGATCGCGCGACCG
>JAKANG010000349.1 GCA_021812505.1 Pseudomonadota bacterium | reverse complement strand
TCGCCACTGGAATGTCGGCTTGCGGAAACATGACTCTGAGCGGAACCCAGGTCCCGTGATCGTAGCCCCGACCTTTCGAGATCGCGGCCGAGAGCCCCGCCGCGTCGGCAAGCTCAACGGCCTTTTCGGCGAGCGCGGGCGCGCCCGGCGCGGGAAAGGTCATGTCGTAAAGCTCGGGCTCGAACCCGCCGAAATCGTAAATCATGCCGGGATGGCCGCCGGTCTCGAAGGTCGGCCGCGTGGCGGGGAAATGGGCGCTCATGATGAGAATGGCCGAGGGCCGCCGCCATTTCGCGCTTAAGTTCTGCCAGAAGGCGCGGGTCTCGCTGGGGTAAAGCACGATGTTCGGCGCGCCGTGGGAGATGAAAAGGCTTGGCTGGCGGCTGAAGATTTCGTTCATGGCTCTGCTCACGCTTTTCTCGCGGGCGCCCCTTTGAAACGGGGCGTCATGTCGTCATATAAGCTCCGCCATATGGAGCGGCGAGCCGATGACTTCCTTTTTCCGGAAAAGCCTGTTTTGCCTCTGTGCATGCCTGGCCTCTGCAACTGTGGCGCGCGCGGAAGAACCCGACCTCATCTTCCGCAAGTCCACCACCTTCAAGCTGCTGACGCCCAACGACAAGCTCGCGACCTACGCCATCGACGATCCCGCCGTCGCCGGCGTCGCCTGCTATTTCACCGCGCCGGAACGGGGCGGGGTGGCGGGCGCCTTCGGCCTGGTCGAGCAGACTTCGGACGTTTCGCTCGCCTGCCGGCAATATGCGCCGATCCAGTTCAAGCAGAAATTCTCTCAGGGCGACGTCGTGTTCCGCGAGAGCCGCTCGGTGTTCTTCAAGCGCATGCAGATCGTGCGCGGCTGCGACGCCAGGCGCAACGTGCTGGTTTATATGGTCTATAGCGACAAGCTGGTCGAAGGCTCGCCCAAGAATTCGACCTCGACCGTGGCGATTCAGCCCTGGGGCGCCGGCGAGGCGCCCCGATGCGCAGATTTTCTCAACAGATGAGTCGGCGCGACGGGGCCGGGGCCTGCAACGGGTTCACTCGCTGCAGGAAATGAAGACGTCGTCGTCCGAAATATGCGGCGCGGCGGCGGATTTCGCCGAGGATTTCACGATCGACGCCGTGATATTGTCGGCGGCGCGGCCATAGGCCTTGGCGTCGCCATGGCCATGGGCCTCGCACCAGGCGTCGGCCACGACCTTGGCGCAGTCGTCGCCGCCGCGAATGCAGTCGTTGACGCCATAGCCCTCATCGGCCTTGACGACGTAACTGTCGGCGCCAAGGGCCAGAACGCCGGTGTCGGCCCTGGCCCCATTGTGCAAGGCGCAGATCACGAACAGTCCGCCGAGCAGCGGAAGCAGAATGCGCGGCAGATAGATATGCTCGAATTCGTAAAACTTCATCGCCCGAACCCGCACCGCGCGCCGGCGCGGACTGGCCGCGCTGGCGCTGATTTACATGGGGCAAGGATGGAGCGGGCGCATGAAAAAACGGTTAAGTTTAACCATAAGCGTTATCGGAATCAGGGGCGACGTAACGTCAGGGTTAACCCCTGTGGGGGAAGGCCGTAAATCGCGTCAATCTTTCTTAACCCTGGCGAGGAGGGGATCGATGACCGGCGCCAGAATGGTTTTGACGGCGAAAATCGAGCCGTCGAAACTGTAATGGCCGTAATCGGTCGCGATCAGGCCCTCTGGCAACACATTGCCGACCAACTGGCGGCAGGCGCCGTCGCGGCAGAGTTTTGCCGCCTGCGAGACATAGGTCACGCCGGGTCCCCAATCGACCTTCCGCAGCGCCGCGTCGGCGGCGAGCGAGTCCGGTCGCAGGCCCAGGCGCGAGAAGTCCCGCGGCGTCCTGCCAGCCAGGACGTCAAGTCCGACGATGATCGGCAGGTCGGGCGACCAGGTCGGGACTTCGCCGGCGATCACGACATTTTTGACGCCATCTTTGACCAGGCCACGAAAAACAGCGTTCAAAGCATTGAAATAACCTGGGTAAATCCAGCCACGGTCCTGCGTGTAGAGAACGAAATAAGCCCCCACGACCAGGATGTCCGGCTTGAGGGCCCGGATCTGGCGGAACACATAGTCGTTGATCGCGCGGCAGCGCGGCGTGCCGCCCATGCCCAGATCCATCGGCGTGTTCTCGATCAGGGGAATGCAATAGGTCGCCGTCATGGCGACAATGTTCGCGCGCCCGGAATAGTCGCGCTCCAGCCCGGCGAAGAGCACGGCGGCGTGGGAATCGCCCACCACCATGATGGTCGGCTTGCGCGGATCGGCCACAGCGCCGCAACGATTCGACTCGAAGAAGGACGCCACGCGGCGCCTTTCCTCGTCCAGCGCAAAACGCTGGCTGTCGCGCTGGTAGAAACAGGCGCTCAGGCGCGCAACGTCCATGCCGCTCCGGCCGGCGTTGAAGATCCGCGCGACTTCGGGGGGGAAGCGGCCGGGATAGCCGTTGGCCCGCCGCGTGGCGCTGCCGAGAACGCCGCTTGCGGCGAGCAGCGCGACCAGAGCCAATGCGACCAGTCGGGGGCGGCGGCGGAACAGATGGCCGACCGGCCGCTCCACGTAACGCCAGGTCAGGAAGGCCAGAACCACGGCGACGAGCGACAGCGCCGCCATGGTGGCCGCGTCCGGCGTTATCCCCGGACGCATGCGCGAAAAGGCGAACAAGGGCCAGTGCCAGAGATAAAGCGGGTAGGAAATCAGGCCGAAGAACTGGGCGACGCGATTGCCCAGCACATAAGCGCCGAGGCGCGAGCCGGGAAAGGCGATGACCAGCGCGCTGCCCACAGCCGGCCCCAAGGCCCGCCAGCCGGGAAAAGGCTGGGATTCGTCGAGCAGCAGATAGGAGGCGCAGATCAAAACCACGCCCAGCCCCGCGCCGACATCGGCCCAGGGTCTTTCGGGATGCGGCGCGCGGTGCAGGATAAAAACTTCGCGCCAGGCCAGCAGGGCGCCGAGCGCCAGTTCCCACGCCCGGCTCCACAGCAGATAGAAGGCGGCGCTCGGATCGACCGGGGTCTTGTAAAGGCTGAAGGCCAGCGACAGCGTCAGGATCAGGGCGACGACGGGGCCGATGAAGCGCCGCCCGGCGGAAAACAGCAGCAGCATGGTCGCCGGCCAGAACAGGTAGAACTGCTCCTCGATGCTCAGCGACCACAGATGCAGCAGCGGCTTGGTCGCGGAATCGCTGTCGAAATAGCCGGCGACGCCGGACGCCTGGCGCATGAGCCAGAG
>JAKANG010000348.1 GCA_021812505.1 Pseudomonadota bacterium | reverse complement strand
CGGATTCGTTCGATATTGGCGACCGAGGTGCCGCCGAATTTCATGACCAGACGCGCCATAATGACCTGAAATCGCTCTTCGTCTTATGATTGTATCAGGCTGGGCGCCGCTCCGACGGATTGAGCCGCGCTTTTGCCCCCGGGGTCTTTCCTTTCATTCTTCCTCATGAGAAAGACCGGGAATTGCGCCCTTGAAGGGCGCGGCTATACATGACGGCGCAAGCCGATTGTGTCAACGTGTCAAGGCTGAGTTGGGAGCGCCGCATGACGGAAATTCAAGGCGAAGCGACCGGCAGCGTCGATCGCGAGGAATTGGCGCGCTTCGCCAAGCTTGGCGACGCCTGGTGGGATCTCGAAGGGCCGCAGCGCGCGTTGCACAAACTCAACCCGACGCGGATCCGCTATTTGCGGAACCTCTTTTGCAGCCATTTCGCCGATGGCGACACGCCGCGCGATCGCAGGGCCGAAAAGCCGCTGAAAAACCTCCGGATCGTCGATCTCGGCTGTGGCGGCGGCCTGCTCGCAGAGCCGCTTGCCGCGCTTGGCGCCACGGTGACCGGCGCCGATCCTTCGCAGGAGAATATCGACGCCGCCCGGCGACATGCCGCAATATCCGGACGTGAGCTCGATTACCGGGCCGTGACGGCCGAAGCGCTCGCCGCATCAGGCGAAAGCTTCGACATCGTGCTGGCGATGGAAGTTTTGGAGCATGTAGCGGATGTCAAAGGCTTTCTGACGGCGGCCGCGGCGCTGGTCCGCCCCGGCGGGCTCTTGGTTGGCGCGACATTGAACCGCACCCTGAAAAGTTACGCACTGGCCATTGTCGGCGCGGAATATGTCCTGCGTTGGGTCGAACCAGGGACGCATGATTGGCGCAAGTTTCTCAGGCCATATGAATTGTTGACGCCCTTGCAGGCGGCGGGACTTCGGGAAATCGACCGCGCCGGTATCGTCTACCACCCCATCGCCGACGAATGGCGGCTCTCGGGCGATACCGACGTCAATTACATGATCGCGCTGGAGCGCCCGATAGCGTAAGCGCTCGAAACGACGGGAGAAATGCGGGAATGAGGCCCTTCCTTCTGGTCTCCCTCGTCGCATTCGCCCCGTCATGGAGCGGATGCAGCGCCTTGCCGGCGCAAGGAGAGCCCACGGCGGTCCTCCTGCCCACAGGGGCGCGGACGCCGGAGCGATCGCTGCGGATGGCGCTGAACGATTGCGCGCCATTCAATCCGTTTCGGGCCGCCTATGTCGACCGCTTGCCCACCGCGCCAGAGCCGGAACTCTCGCGCTTCGCCCTCAGCCGGACGCCGGCCCATGTCGCCTGCATGCGCGCGCTGGGTTGGAACACGGCGCCGGGACCATTCTAATCCTGTCGACAAATGAAAAGACGCCTGTCGCGGACGACAGGCGTCTTGAAAATCGACGGAACGATTCCGCTTAGGCTGCGATCGCGGATTTGAGTTCGCGGAGCTGGTCCAGCTTTTCGGCGGCTGCCTTGATCGCCTCTTCCGTCCTGGCGTCGGCGAGATCTTCTTCCGCGTTTTTGATTTCCTGGGCCAACTGCGCCGCGTCGAACTGCTCCAGGGGCATCGCCTGCTCGGCGAGCAAGGTGAGGCCGCCCGCCGCGACATCGGCGAAGCCGCCGCGCACGAAAAGCTTGTTGGTCTTGGTGGTCGTTTCCTGGACCTCGATGATCCCGGCCTTGAGGACGGTCATGACCGGCGCATGGTCCTTCATGACCGTGAACTGGCCTTCGATTCCCGGCACGACCACGGCTTCGACTTCGCCCGAAAACAGAAGTTTTTCCGGCGAGACGAGCTCGAAGTGAAAAGTCGCCATGCGTTTCTCCAAACCTGGGCTTGCGCCGTCCGCCTTGGCCGCGCGCGGCCAAGGCGCCCGGCGGTTGATTTCAAGCCGCCGGTCTATGGTCCCGATCAGGCCGCCTGGGCCGCCAGTTTCTGGGCCTTTTCGATGGCCTCATCAATCGAGCCGACCATGTAGAAGGCGGCTTCCGGCAGGTGATCGTACTGACCTTCCACCAGGCCCTTGAAGCCCTTGATCGTGTCGGCGAGGGCGACGAGCTTGCCCGGCGAGCCGGTGAAGACTTCCGCCACATGGAAGGGCTGCGACAGGAAGCGCTCGATCTTGCGGGCGCGCGCCACGACCAGCTTGTCCTCTTCGGAGAGTTCGTCCATGCCGAGAATGGCGATGATGTCTTGCAGCGACTTATAGCGCTGGAGGGTCGACTGCACCTTGCGGGCGACGTCGTAATGCTCTTCGCCGACGATCGCCGGCGACAGCATGCGCGAGGTCGAGTCGAGCGGGTCGACCGCCGGATAGATGCCCTTTTCCGCGATCGAGCGCGACAGAACGGTGGTGGCGTCCAGATGGGCGAAGGAGGTCGCGGGGGCCGGGTCGGTCAGGTCGTCCGCCGGGACGTAGATCGCCTGAACCGAGGTGATCGAGCCCTTGGTCGTGGTGGTGATGCGCTCCTGCAGGGCGCCCATGTCGGTCGCCAGCGTCGGCTGATAGCCCACCGCCGAGGGAATGCGGCCGAGAAGCGCCGACACTTCCGAACCCGCCTGAGTGAAGCGGAAGATGTTGTCCACGAAGAACAGCACGTCCTGGCCCTTGTCGCGGAAATGCTCGGCGACGGTCAGGCCGGTCAGCGCGACGCGGGCGCGGGCGCCCGGGGGCTCGTTCATCTGGCCATAGACCAACGCGCATTTCGAGCCGGCGGTCGAACCGTTGTTTTCCTTCGGGTCCTTGTTGACGCCGCCCTCGATCATTTCATGATAGAGGTCGTTGCCCTCGCGGGTGCGCTCGCCAACGCCGGCGAACACCGAATAGCCGCCGTGAGCCTTGGCGATATTGTTGATCAGCTCCATGATCAGCACGGTCTTGCCGACGCCTGCGCCGCCGAACAGGCCGATCTTGCCGCCCTTGGCATAGGGCGCAAGAAGGTCGACGACCTTGATGCCGGTTTCCAGAATCTGCGCCTCGGTGGCCTGTTCCGCATAGGACGGAGCGGGCTGATGGATGGCGCGGAGGTCTTCGTAAGAGACCGGGCCAGCTTCATCGACCGGCTCGCCGATGACGTTGATGATGCGGCCGAGCGTTCCGTCGCCGACCGGAACCGAGATCGGGGCGCCGGTGTCGGCCACCGACTGACCGCGGACGAGGCCTTCGGAAACGTCCATCGCGATGCAGCGCACGGAATTCTCGCCGAGGTGCTGCGCGACCTCG
>JAKANG010000347.1 GCA_021812505.1 Pseudomonadota bacterium | reverse complement strand
CGGTCGGCCCGCCGATCATCAGCAGATGTTCGACATTGTCGCGGCGCACCAGCATGAGCTGGCGCTCGCCGTCGAGGTCGTAGCTCTCGACGAAACCCAGGCGCAACTGGCGCGACTTCGACCCGCGCGGCAGGCGGCGGCGCAGATCCGCCGCGATCTCGACGATCTTCAGGATCAGCAGGAAGGCGACAAGAAAGGCGACGGCGGCCAGACCCCAGGCCAGCATGCGGTTATCGTGCAAGAATGTCGGCATGGCGCCGCCCGTCCCCTCTACCCGGACCAACTCACGATTATCTATAACCAAGCCCGGCGCGGTTGTCCCAAAAAGGTTAAGATTTGGTTAATGCTTCGCGCCCCGATCGGCATCGCCCTTCCAGGCCGGCGACGAATCGTTAAAATCGTTGCGCATAAAGGGTCCGAGGCGCGTCGAAACATTCCTCCGAATCGCCAAAACGTATAGACTCTCCCAGCGTCTCCATTCGCATAAGGTTTTCATGAGCCAGACGACCTCCCATTCCAGCGTCGACCGCTCCGAGCGCGCCGGCAGTCCCGGGCTGGTGCTGCTGCTCGCGGCCGCCCTGCTCGTGGTGATGGCCTTTTTCTCGATCCTGCGGCACGAACAGGCGGCGCCCTATATCCTTGCTTTGCTGGCTTTTCTCGCCTTCACCGGCGTTTCCGCCCTGCTCGCCTACGCCGTCGGCTTCGTTCAGCTCGCCGGCGCTCATGCGCGCAACGACGTCACCAAGGCGATCGCCGACACCAGCCCCGACGGGATGGTCGTCACAGAAGGCGAATCGCGGATCATCTACGCCAACGAAACTTATCTCGCCCTCTGCGGCGCCAGCGACGAATCGGGTCTGCGCACGGTGGACCGCCTGTTCTTCGGCGCGCCCGAGGCGGCCGAGCCGCTTTACCGCCTCGCCCAGGCGGCGCGCGAGGGCAAGCGCGGCGCCGAGGAATTGCGCCTCACCCCGCCCCTGCTCGGCGACGGCGAATTCGGCTGGTACCGCATTCGCGTCAGGCCGATCGCCCGCCCCTCCGGTCCGCCCGCCGCGCTGTGGACCATTTCCGACGTGACCCGCGAGCGCGAGCGCCACGAGAATATCTTTCAGGAACTGCAGCACGCGATCGACTTTCTTGACCACGCTCCGGCCGGTTTCTTCTCGACCGAGCCGAATGGCGACATTTCCTATATGAACGCGACGCTCGCCGGCTGGCTCGATTTCGACCTCGCGCAGGTTGGCTCGGGGGGGCTGGCGCTGCGCGACATCGTCGCCGGCGACGCCGCCGACATGCTGTCCTCGGGCCTCGGCGCGCCAAATAGCGTGCGCACCGAGCAGATCGACCTCGACCTGCGCCGGCGCGACGGACGCCGTCTGCCCGTGCGCCTGCTGCACCGGGTCGCCTACGGCCATGACGGCGCGCCCGGCGCCTCGCGCACGCTCGCCCTCAACCGCGCGCCCGGAGAGGAGCCGGCGGAGGAGGCGCGGGCGGCGGAAGTGCGTTTCGCGCGTTTCTTCAACTCTACCCCGATGGCGATCGCCAGCGTGGACCGCGACGGCGCGATCCTGCGCTCAAACGCCGCTTTCGCCCGGCTGATGCCGGGCGCCCTGAAGGACGCCGCCGGGGGCCGGAGGCTCGTCGCCAACGGCGTCGCCGAGCAGCATCGCGAGGCGTTGCGCGCGGCGGTGGCGGCGGTGGCCTCGGGCGCCGAGGCCAACGAGCCGATCGACGCCGCGCTGGAAGGCTCGTCGCGTTCGGCGCGGCTGTTCGTCGCGCCCAACGAGGAGGACAACCAGCGCGGCGCGCTGGTCTTCGCCCTCGACACCACCGAGGAGCGCAACCGCGAGGAACAGCTCCACCAGTCGCAGAAGATGCAGGCCGTGGGCCAGCTCGCGGGCGGCATCGCCCATGACTTCAACAATGTGCTGACCGCGATCATCGGCTATTCCGAGCTGCTGCTCGCCAATCACCGGCCGACCGACCCGTCCTTCCAGGACATCATGCAGATCAAGCAGAACGCCAACCGCGCCGCCGGCCTGGTGCGGCAGCTGCTAGCCTTCTCGCGCCGCCAGACTCTCCGCCCGCAAGTGCTGCAACTCGGCGACGTGCTGTCCGAACTCCAGATGCTCACGCGGCGGCTCGTCGGCGAAAAGATCGAGGTCGATCTGCGCCAGGGCCGCGATCTCTGGCTGGTCAAGGCAGATCTCAACCAGTTCGAACAAGTCATCGTCAATCTGATCGTCAACGCCCGCGACGCCATGCCGGACGGCGGCAAAATCTTCCTGCGCACCAAGAACGTCCCCGCCGCCGAATGCGAGTCCTATGGCGAAAAGCTCCTCATCCCAGCTGATTATGTGCTGATCGAGGTCGAGGACACCGGCGCCGGGATTCCGCCCGACATATTGGGCAAGATTTTCGACCCCTTCTTCACCACCAAGGAAACCGGCAAGGGCACTGGCCTCGGCCTGTCCATGGTCTATGGCATCGTCAAGCAGACCGGCGGCTTCATCTTCCCCTATTCCCAGGTCGGGCGCGGGACGATATTTCGCATCTTTCTCAACCGCTATGTCCCGATCGACGAGCCGGCGGAGGCCCCCAGGGCCGAAGAGGAAAAGAAGAAGGCCCCCGCCGACCATACCGGGCGCGGCGTGGTCCTGCTGGTCGAAGACGAGGAGGCCGTGCGCGCCTTCGGCGCCCGGGCTCTGGCCTCGCGCGGCTATACGGTGCTGGAGGCGGAAACCGGCCTCGACGCCCTGCGCGTGGTCGACGAGACCACGGAGCATATCGATCTCGTGGTCTCCGACGTGGTGATGCCGGAAATGGACGGCCCGACAATGTTCGGCGAATTGCGCAAGCGTGGCGTCAAGTGCCGAGTGGTCTTCGTCTCGGGCTATGCCGAGGACGCTTTTGCCAAAAACCTGCCCGAGGGCGAGGAATTCGGTTTCATGCCAAAACCCTTCACCCTGAAACAGTTGATCGAGACGGTGAAGGAGAACATGCGGGCGTGACGTGCGCCCGCATCCCTTCGCCTCCCCCGCGCGTCAGGCCGCGGCCTCGGCGGCGGGGATCGGGCGGGCGCCCAGCAACGCGCCGTCGGCCGAGCGCCGCAGTTCGATTTCATGCGGGCGCGACGGATCGAGCGGCGTGTCGAATAAGAGATCGAAGCCCCTGAGCCCGTCCGGCCTTTCGGCCTGCGCATAGGCATAGCCCGCGAAGGCGCCATCGAGGATCACGGCAAGGCAGACCG
>JAKANG010000346.1 GCA_021812505.1 Pseudomonadota bacterium | reverse complement strand
CCAGTTCGGCCGCCGCGGCGCGAGAATCGCCTCGCCCATGCCGAAGGCCGCGGCGAATCTGAGCACGCTGCGAAACAAGGCCTCTGACAGCGGCTTATATTCGTCGGGAGAGAAGTTGAACCATTGCGCCAAAACGGAGAGCGTCAGAAGCGTCCCCAAGGGAATCGCGATGGTCGCCAGAGCGAACCACAGCGCGGCGACGCCTTTCTGGAATCCGTCTGGCGCGGGACCCGATTTACCGCGCGGAAAAAACCGCCGGGCAAGCAGGCTGGCGCCCGCCGCGGCGGCGAGGAGCACGGCGGCGAAGGCGCCAAAGAGCCAGCCGCTCCTTTGCGTGAACGCCTGAAAAAAAATGCTCGCAAGCTCGACTCCAGTGGCCTGCGCCGCGCCAAGGTTGTGAGGCGTGTCGCGCGCGACATCCATCCACAGCGACGGAGCGAGAATGCTCGACGAGCTCTGGAACACCGAATTTGCGAAAAGAGCGCGGCGCCGCTCGGCGATCTGCGCGTAAAGCTGATCGACCTGCAATCGCGCGAGTTTGGCTCGCTTGATCAGATCGTCGCGGGCCGCGAATAGTTTCTGCTGCTCGTCGCGCTCCTTGGTGATCGCCGGATCTTCCGGCGCCGCGCTGGGATTGGCCTTGAGGTCCGGCGGCTTTCCAAGCTGATCGAGCCGCGCCTTGACCGCGGCGAGCTTGGGTGTGACATCGGCGATCACGCCCTCGATTTGCGCGCCGAGCGGATCGAGCGCGCCGCGCAGCTTGACCAGATCTGCATCCGTCAGATTTTCGTCGCCCAGCTTGATCTCGACGCCCTTGAGGCTTTGCTTGACCGAATCGAGCGTCGCCGCCGAATCGACGGGCGCGGGCGATGCGGCGGCGGAGCTCGACTCCGCGCAGCGGGCGGGCGCCGCCGCGCCGCAGATCAGGCACGCGGCGAGAAGCCTTATGATGAAGACGCGGGAAAGGAAGCGCGTCACGGCGAACTCCAAGTTTTTCGGCGCGCGAGCATGGGCTGAATTCGGCCCAAATCATGGCGCCCGCGATTTTCGTCCGGCCGTCGCGGCCGGATCGGCATAGGCGTGGCTTTTACCGCGCCAGTCCTCGACCCGCCAGCCTTCTCCCTCGCGCCGCCAATAATCGGGACCTGCCGGCGCCTTGCCATGGCCGCCTGGAATATCGACGACAAAAACCGGCTGGCAGAGGCCCGACAGCCGCCCCAGCAGAGCACGGACCAGATCCCGGCTCTCGTCCAGCGGAACGCGCAGATGCGACGTGCCGGGCGCGAGATCGGCGTGGTGCAGATAATAGGGTTTGATTCGATTCTCGACGAAAGCGCGCATCAGGGCCGCCAAGGTCTCGACATCGTCGTTGACGCCGCGCAGCAGCACGCTCTGGCTGACCAGGGCGACGCCTGAATCCGCCAGACGCGCAACGGCGGCGCGGGCCTCTTTCGTCAGCTCCCGGGGATGGTTGGCGTGGAGCGCGACATAGACCGTCGTTTCCGAGGCGCGCAGCGCCGCGATCAGCTCGTCGGTCACGCGCTCCGGCGCCAGCGCCGGAACGCGCGAATGAAAGCGCAGGATTTTTATATGGTCGAGCTTCTTCACCCGCTCCGAAAGCTCGGCGAGACGCCGGGGCGAGACCGCGAGCGGATCGCCGCCGGTGACGATCAGCTCCCAGATTTCCCGATGCTTGGCGAGATACGCGAAAGCTGCGTCGAGCGCAGGCGCGTCGAGCATTCCCTCGGTTCCCGCGCCGACCCGCTCGCGGCGGAAGCAGAACCGGCAATAGACCGGACAGACGCTGGTCAGTTTCAACAGCGCGCGGTCGGGATAGCGATGGATCAGCCCTTTGACCGCCTCATGGGCGTCGTCGCCAATCGGATCGGCGCGTTCGTGCGGCAAAATCTCGAGTTCCGCGGCGTCGGGCAGGAACTGCCGGCCGAGCGGATCGTCGCGCCGCTCGATCAGGGCCGCGACGCCCGAGGGCACGGCGACGCTATAGCGCGCCGCGACTTTTCCCAGAACGTCGACGTCCTCGGGCGCGGCGAAGCCCGCCGCGATCAGTTCCTTGGGCCTCGTCAGGGTTTTTCCGCGCGAGACGGCGCTCATGGCGCAGCGACCGGCGCCCAGAGGACGTCCTCGATATGGGAAGCGCCCGTCGCCAGCATGACCAGGCGGTCGAGACCCAGCGCGCAGCCGGAGGCCGGCGGCATCAAGGAGAGGGCGTCGAGGAAATCCGCGTCGATCGGGTAGGACGAGCCGTAAATCCGGGCGCGCTCAGCCATGTCGGCCTCGAAGCGGCGGCGCTGCTCGACCGGATCGGTCAATTCGCCGAAGGCGTTGGCCAGCTCCACGCCACAACAAAAGAGTTCGAAACGCTCGGCGAAGCGCGGATCCTCCGGCTTGCGCCGGGCGAGCGCCGCCTCGCTCGCCGGATAATCGATCAGCACGGTCGCGCGGCCATGGCCGAGCTTCGGCTCGATTTTCTCGGACACGATCTTGCTGAACAGGTCCGACCAAGAATCGTCGACGCTGACACGGACGCCGAGCCGCGCGGCCTGATGCGCCAGAGCGTCGCGATTCCCGAGCACAGCGGCCAGATCGACGCCCGCGTAATGCGAGAAAGCCTCGGTCACGGGCAGGATTTCGGGCGCGGCGCGCGGATCGAGGCTTGAATTGCGATAGGAAAATTCGTGCGCCTGGGCCGCGTCGGCCGCGACGGCGAGCACGGCGGCGCAATCGTCGATCAGAGCGCGATAGGGCGCCTCGGCCCGATACCATTCCAGCATGGTGAACTCGGGATGATGCAGTCGCGTGCGCTCGCCGTTGCGGAAGACATGGGCGAGCGAAAAGATTTTACTTTCCCCCGCAGCCAGAAGTTTCTTGCAGTCGAATTCGGGCGAGGAATGCAAGTAATAGGTGGAAGACGGCGCGCCGAGCGGCTCGAACCTTGTGGCGAATCCGGCGATATGGGTTTCATTGCCGGGCGAAACCTGCAAGGCGGAGGGCTCGATCTCGACAAAGCCCGCGCGATCGAACCAGTCGCGCAACGCCCTGACGATCCGCGCCCGCGCCCTGAGGCGCGGCCGCCGCGCGACAAAAATCTCCGGCGCCCAGAAGGCCGCGCGCTGCGCCATTCCCGCCCTGCTCCCTCTTTGCGACAAAAAAACTGGCGTTGCGGCGATCTTCGGGTATAGGTGTCGCCGCAGCTTTCAAAGAAGGTCCATAGACCCGACGGCCCGTCCCTTCA
>JAKANG010000345.1 GCA_021812505.1 Pseudomonadota bacterium | reverse complement strand
GGCCGGAAAAGGAGAAGTTGTCGCAAGGCTGGCCCGGAAAGGCAAAATCATTCGCCTTTTGGAAGGAAAACCAGAAGCCGGGTCAGTCTCGGGAACGCTTCATCACAATGATCTTCTGGTCCTGGGGACGGCGGCCTTTTTCGAAGTGGTTTCCGGAGCTGACGTTTTCAGGGATGGCCAAACGGCGGCGGATCTGCGCGACGCCACTTTACCAAAAATTGAGGCTTTAGCAGACAATGCCAAAGTGGCGGCAATCTTTTTGAAGATTAATCTTTTGGAGGCGGCAAAAGAGGAAGGGGGTTCGGAGGAAGAACAGGCATCGGAAAACGCCGAGCCAGCGATGGCCCCGCGAGTCATGTCGGCGGAAAATATTTCTGCTGCCAGCCATTTCCCTGCGCCCATAGCCCGTTATCTTAATCTTTTTTCTAAAGGCTCCCGCCAGCTCTATTTGCGGCGCTCCCCCGACCCAAATGCCCCGCCGCCGCCCTACCGAAAGGTGTTATATCTGGCGATCGTGGTTTTTCTGACGTTCATCTCTCTAGTGGCCTTTCAGCTGCGCTCCAAAGCACTGGAACAACGGACAAAAACTGTCCTGGCGATGGAAAAGCAGGCGAAGGATGGTCTGGATGCGGCCACGAAACTGGCCGGGGTCGTGAACAAGGGTTGCGCCTCGATCATGGGCGACGGCCTACGCCTGGCGCTGCAGCCGGACGCCGAGTCGCTCGGCTGGACCCAATCGGAAGCCGAACAATGGGCGCGCCGCGTCGAGCGGCGATGGGAATTGTGGGCCACCCGCGCGCTCGAATGCGACGCCGCCGGCAAGGCTGACATCCACAAGCTCGCCAAGGCGGCGCTGCGCTCGGGGTACGCCACGGGAGAATATGTCCAGTCGATGCGCTGGCTTCCGCGGCCGCAATCGCAGACCGGGACCAAGATCGCGCTGGTTCCGGCCTATCGCCTGACCCAGGAGTCGAACGGCGTCGACCTGTTCCAGGGCGTCCGCATCGATCGCGACGGCATGCCGATGTCCTACCGGCTGCGGCTGACGACGCCGATCATGGAGACCGGAGAGGTCACCGAAATCCGCGCGCGCGACGCCGGCAACCGGCCGGTGATGCACCACTGCTTTGACGGCGACGTCGGCCAGATGCGCGGCATTTCGGTGTTCGCGAATGTCCTGCAGGTTCTCCGGCAGTTCGACCAGCTCTCGAACGCCACCCTGACGTCGGCGCTCCTGCAGGCGATCTTCTCGGCGACGGTCACCTCGCCGTCGCCGACCGGCGAAATCCTTGGCGCGTTCCAGAGCGACGACGAGGACAGCCCATTCGATGGCTGGGCGGCCGCGCGCGGGTCCTGGTATGACAAGACCAAGATCGATTTGGGCGGCGTCGCCAAGATGGCGCACCTGTTTCCGGGTGAAAAGCTCGAATTCAATCGCTCCGAGACGCCCAATTCCAATTACGAGCCGTTCGCCAGATTTCTCCTGCGCGAAATCGCCGCCGCCGCCGGACACACCTTCGAGGATGTGACCGGCGATTATATCGGCGCGACCTATTCCTCGATCCGTATGTCGACCACAACCAACTGGCCGGTGAATCTCTGGCGCCGCAAGCATGTCGCGGCGCCATTCTACCAAACCGCCTTCGAGTGCTGGATTGAGGAGGCGATCGAGCGCGGCGAGATCGATTTTCCCGGCGGCTCGACCGGCTTCATCGCCAATCGCGCGGCGGCGACGCGGGCGTTCTGGCGCGGGCCTGCCAAGCCGCAGGCCGACGATCTGAAATTCGCGGCGGCGATGAAGCAGCTCAAGGATCTCGGCGTCGTCACGGACGAATATATCTGCGCCGAAATGGGCCATGACTGGGAAGACGTCTATGAGCAGCGCGCTCGCGAGCGGGCGCTGCGCGAGCAGCTCGGGCTGCCCGAACTGATCATCTCCGGCAAGACCGTCGTCAACGAGGACGATATGAACGACGAAACGGTCGACGACACCCCCGGAGACAGCCAAAAGACGGACCAGGAGGGCGGCGCGTGACGACGACCGCGGTCGATTGGGCCGATCCCTGCGCGCGCTTCGCGGCTCTGCAGGAGGCCTATTACCAGCTCTTGAGCGGCCAGAGCGCGGTCGAGATCCGCACGCGCAATTTCGACGCCGAGGAGCTTGTCCGGTTCCAGTCGGTCGATATCGCCTCATTGCGCGTCGCGATGCGCGACGCCGAATCCCAATGCGCGATTTCGACCGGCCAGCCCGACCCCAACCGCCGCTTCGCGATCCGCACCGGCTATCGCCGCCGCGGGCCTTGGCCGCGCTATGACGATCCGGTGTCCTGATGAGCCAGCTTCTTCACCTCGCGGACCGGCTGATCAATCGGCCGCTCCTGCTTCTCCCCGAAAAGCTGGCGATCATCACCGATGTCTTGTCGGGACGCATCGGCCTTGACGCGGCGGCCGTCGACTTCGGCCCGCGTGACGCGCAGGCGCAAAGCGCGCTCGACGCGGCGGCTCCAGGGGCGTCGAGGTTCATCGGAGACAGCGACGACAAAGAAACCGGGCCTTTGTCGTATCGGCGCACGGCGCAGGGCGTCGGCATTATCACGATCACCGGGAGCCTCGTTAATCGCGGCGCCTGGGTCGGAGCGCGGTCGGGGCTGACCTCCTACGAGGGCATCGCCCACCAGCTTGAGAGCGCGGCCAAGGACCCAAAGGTCCGGTCGATCGTTCTCGACATTGAAAGCCCCGGCGGCGAAGCCACCGGCGCCTTCGAGACGGCGGCGCTGGTGCGCAAGATCAATGGCGAAAAGCCGGTCTTCGCCATCGTCAACGGCTTGGCGGCGTCCGCGGCCTATGCCATCGCCAGCGGGGCCAAGGCGATCATGTCGAGCCAAACGGGCGTCTCCGGCAGTATCGGCGTCGTCCTCATGCACGCCGATTATTCTCGCGCCATCGACCGCGCCGGCATCACGCCGACCTTCATTCATGCGGGCGCGCACAAGGTTGACGGCAACCCCTATCAGCCGTTGTCGCCCGACGTCAGGAGCGCGCTTCAAGCGGAAGTGGACGGCTTCTATCAGTCTTTCCTGAACACCGTCGCCGAGGGACGTGGCAAGCGGCTATCGGCGAAGGCGGCTCGCGCCACTGAGGCGCGGGTCTTTGTCGGCCAAGCGGCGAAAGACGCTGGCCTCGTCGATGAGATCGGCAGTTTTGGCGATCTGATCGGCGCTCTTTCGACCGCAGGGCGCAAGCCGAGCTTGCCGAGC
>JAKANG010000344.1 GCA_021812505.1 Pseudomonadota bacterium | reverse complement strand
GCCGAGGCGGAAGACCGAGGCCGGCTGGTGCAGCGTGTTCCACCAATCGACCGAGAATTTGATGATCGGAATATTGACGACGCCCACCAGCGTCAGGATCGCGGCGGCGCGCGCGGCCTGGGCCGGCTCCTCGATGGTCTGCCACAGGCCGATCAGGCCGAGATAGATCAGGAACAGCACCAACACCGAAGTCAGGCGCGCATCCCATACCCACCAAGTGCCCCACATCGGCTTGCCCCACATCGAGCCCGTGACCAGACAGACCAGAGTGAAGGCGGCCCCGAGCGGGGCGGCCGCCTTTTGCGCGGCGTCGGCGAGCGGATGGCGCCAGACGAGAGTGCCGAGGGCGGCTGAGGTCATGACCATATAGCACATCATGCCTAGCCAGGCCGCCGGCACGTGGAGATACATGATCTTGACCGAAGCGCCCTGCTGATAGTCGTCGGGCGCGACGAAAAAGGTGAGATAGAGGCCGACCGCGAGCGCGAGCGCGGCCGCCCCCGCGAGCCAGGGGATGAGGCGCGCGGCGAGCGCGAGAAAATTCGTCGGATTGGCGTATTTGAGCATGAGCCTGACCCGTCCTCCCCGGGCGCGCGCCGCCTGATTAGGCCGGAGCGTTTGGAATTGCAATTCCATCCCCGGCAGGAGCGACGAAAAGACGGCGAAATTACGCCTCCCGCGTCATGCCTCGCGCGCGCGCAGGGCGGCGGCGGCGGCGAAAGGCGCGCCGGCGACCGCCATCAGCGACAGGCCGCACAGAATCAGGAAGGGCGTGTGAAAGGGCACGGTGCCGCCGCTCGCGGCGGACGCGCTGGCGACGCCGAAGATCAGCACCGGCGTCGTCAGGGGCAGGATCAGCACGGCCATCAGCAGGCCGCCGCGCCGCAGGCCCGCCGTCAAACCTGCCCCGATGGCGCCGAGCAGGGTCAGCGCGGGGGTTCCGGCCAGCAGCGAGGCGGCGACGCCGGCCAGGGCGGCGGGCTCCATGCCGAGCGTCAGTCCGAGCAAAGGCGCGGCCGCGATCAGCGGTAAAGCGGTGAGGGTCCAATGGGCGGCGCATTTGGTCAGCACCACCAGCTCCAGCGGCGTCGAGGACATGACGAAAAGGTCGAGCGAGCCGTCGTCGGCGTCGGCCTGGAACAGGCGGTCGAGCCCGAGCAGGGTCGAAAGCAAAGCCGCGACCCACAGGATCGCCGGCCCGACTCGCGACCAGACGTTAAGATCCGGCCCAATGGCGAAAGGCGTGAGGCTCACCAGGATGAGAAAAAAGACCACGCCCATCGCGCCGCCGCCGCCGACGCTGCGGGCGATGCGCAATTCCCGCCCGAACAGGGCCAAAAGAGGCGAACTCATGCGGCGCCTCCCACGTCGCGCGCCCGCCTCGCGTCGAGCCGCAATTCCTTGGCGCCGACGAGACCGAGCGGGGCATGGGTGGCGGCGAGGATGAAGCCGCCGCCGGCGCGATGCGCCGCCATGGCTTCGGCGAATTTCTGCTGCGACCCGACATCTAGGGCGGTCGCCGGCTCGTCGAGCAGCCAGATCGGGCGCGGCGCGACGAAAAGTCGCGCCAGCGCGACCCGGCGTTTCTGGCCGGCGGAGAGATAGCCGACCGGGAAATCGCCCAGCCGCGCCAGCCCCACCTGTTCCAGCGCGCCTTCGGGCGAGAGCGCCGTCGCCGACGCGCATTTCAGCATCCGCGCCCAGAACTGGAGATTTTCCAATGCGGTCAGCGCCGCCTTCAAGCCGTCGGCATGGCCGACGTAATGCGCCTGTTCGGCGAGCGACGTTTCTTCAGCGCCGCCGTCCAACTGAACCTCGCCTTCGCGCAGGGGCAGAAATCCCGCGAGCGCGCGCAGAAGTGTCGATTTGCCGGCGCCGTTGCGGCCGAGGACGAGCAGCGCCTCGCCCGCGCGCAGGTCGAAATCAACGCCACGGACAATCGCCCGGCCGCCGCGATCAACGCGCAGCCCCTTGGCGGAAATTCCTTGCAGGGCTTGAGTGTTCGGCGAGCGTGCTTCGACGGGCGGCAAGGGGTCCTCCAAGGGGGCCTATGGTCTGACGGCTGACGCGGCGCCCCTTTTTGCGCGCCCGGGCTCTGACTTTTGTTTGTGTAGCCTGTGAACGCCGATTTATCTATAAGCCTCTCATCCGCTTTCCCAACCCCGTCTCATCTTCCATCGGGATCTCCCAGCGATGACCTCACTCGACAGCTTCAAATGCCGCAAGACCCTCAAGGTCGGCGCCAAGACCTATCATTATTTCTCGCTCAAGGCGGCCGAAAAGAATGGGCTCGACGGCGTTTCGCAGCTGCCTTTTTCGATGAAGGTGCTGCTGGAGAACCTGCTGCGCAACGAGGACGGCCGCTCCGTCACCAGGGAAGACATCCTCGGCGTCTCCGAATGGCTCAAGAACAAGGGCAAGGTGGAAAAGGAAATCGCCTTCCGTCCCGCGCGCGTGCTGATGCAGGACTTCACGGGCGTGCCGGCGGTGGTCGATCTGGCGGCGATGCGCGACGGCATCGAGAAGCTCGGCGGCGATCCTGAAAAGATCAATCCGCTGGTTCCGGTCGATCTGGTCATCGACCATTCGGTGATCGTTGACGCCTTCGGCGCCAAAAACGCCTTGAAGATCAACGTCGAACACGAATATGCGCGCAACGGCGAGCGCTACACCTTCCTGAAATGGGGCCAGGGCGCCTTTTCCAATTTCTCGGTCGTTCCTCCGGGCACGGGCATCTGCCACCAGGTGAATATCGAATATCTCGCCCAGACCGTCTGGACTCGGAAGGAAAAATACCAGCCGACGCGCGGCAAGGCCGTCAATGTCGAGGTCGCCTATCCGGACACGCTGGTCGGCACCGATTCCCACACCACCATGGTCAATGGCCTCGCGGTGCTGGGCTGGGGCGTCGGCGGCATCGAGGCCGAGGCCGCGATGCTCGGCCAACCGCAGAGCATGCTGCTTCCCGAAGTCGTAGGCTTCAAACTCTCCGGCAAGCTGAAAGAGGGCGTCACCGCCACCGACCTGGTGCTGACCGTCACCCAGATGCTGCGCAAGAAAGGCGTGGTCGGCAAATTCGTCGAATTCTTCGGCCCCGGCCTCGACGCCCTGGCCCTGCCCGACCGCGCCACCATCGCCAATATGGGCCCGGAATATGGCGCGACCTGCGGCTTCTTCCCGATTGACGGGGAGACGATCGATTTCCTGAGAAACACCGGCCGCAAGCCGGCCCGCGTCGCCCTCGTCGAGAAATACGCGCGCGCCCAGG
>JAKANG010000343.1 GCA_021812505.1 Pseudomonadota bacterium | reverse complement strand
TACCTGATCGCCGTCGATTACTGACCCGGCGAGAAACGGGGGAAGCAATGCGGCGGCTGGTCTTGGCGGCGATTTCGGCCCTTTCCCTCGCTCAGGGGGCGCGGGCGGGCGCCATCCTGACCGAGGCCGACGCGGGAATGGCGCGCGCCGCCGCCGTTGGCGAGACGATCGAGTTGCGGCTCAAGGAAAATCCCTCGACCGGCTATGTCTGGTCGGTCGCGGTCGATCCTCCAGGCGCGGCGTCGATCCTTTCCCGCCATCGGGCGGCGAAAAGCAGCCTCGTCGGGGCGCCGGGAACGCGCGAGATCGCGCTCACGATCCGGCGGGCCGGGCCTTTGACGATCCGCGCCACGAATGGACGGCCTTGGGAAGGCGCGGCCTCTGCCGCGCAAAGGCTGGAATTCCGCATTGAAGCGCGCTGAGCCTGCTATTCGACCTTTTCGCCGGGATAGACGCCCCAGAGATTGGTCTGCGCCATATAGCCGTCATAACCGCCAATCTTCAGGCGGCACCAGCTTCCGTCGCAGGTCTTGACGCTGGCGATGACGCCCGGCGCGAGGCGGGCGATGGCGTCCGCGTTTTCGCTCGGCCCCGAGCGCAAAGGGAAGGGCAGGGCGTCCTTTTTCCAGGGGGCGATCAGGGCGGTGCGCTTGCCGGACAGCAAGGAATGCAGGACCCAGCCCTCCGCGCCTTCCGAATCACGGATTCGCCGCCAGGTCTCGAATTCAGCGGTGATCTCCACCGGCAGGCCGGCGCGCTGATAGATCCATTTGGTGGCGTGATCCTTCGAAGGTCCCTCACGCAAATTCACGTGATCCGACTTTAGGCTGACATAGCGTGGCACCGGCAGGCCGGTGACCGGACCCACAACTTGCTGCGCCTGGGCTGGCGCAACGGCGACAAACAAGGCAAGGGCCATGAACGGGACGGCAAAAGCCCTCATAACAGCAGGAAAAAGCTTCGAAACAGGCGGAAATTGCTGCGGCAGGAGCGTCATGTCGCCGTCTTTCTGTATCCTGCGCCGGGGCGCCTTGTCCGGGAGAGCCGCCGGATCGCCGTCCTTGTTTTTGCCAAGGCATCTGCTAGGAAGCTGAAGCGGCGGGCGCCCGGAATAATGATCGTCGGATCTATCTCGCCCGATCGTCGTTAACGGCAGGTTTAAACCGGGGCGAGCCTTCCGGCGGCCCGCGCAGGGAGAAACGGGAAATCCATGGACAAAGCGAAGCCGCTCGTCATCGTCACCCGCAAGCTTCCCCAACCGGTCGAGGCGCGCATGAGCGAATTGTTCGACGCGCGCTTCAATGAAACAGATTCTCCGATGACGCCGGCCCAACTCGCCGAGGCGATCCGCACCGCCGATGTCCTCGTTCCGACGATCACCGACCGCATCGACGCGCATCTCGTCGCCCAGGCGGGCGAAAGGCTCAAGCTGATCGCCAATTTTGGCAATGGCGTCGACAATATCGACGTGACCTCGGCGCTGCGGCGCGGCATCACCGTGACCAACACGCCGGGCGTGCTGACCGAAGACACAGCCGACATGACGATGGGCATGATCATCGCCGTGTCCCGCCGCATCGTCGAAGGCGCCGGCGCCGTGGTCTCCGGCCATTGGGCCGGCTGGTCGCCCACCTGGATGCTGGGTCGCCGGATCACCGGAAAACGCCTCGGCATCGTCGGCATGGGGCGGATCGGCCAGGCGGTGGCCCGCCGCGCCCGGGCCTTCGGCCTCTCGATCGCCTACCACAACCGCCGTCCGGTCGCTCCGGCGATAGAGCAGGAGCTTGGGGCGACCTTTTACGAATCCCTCGACCAGATGCTGGGGCGCGTCGACATCCTTTCGATCAATTGCCCGCAGACCCCGGCGACCTTTCATCTGCTTTCGGCGCGCCGGCTGAAGCATCTCCATCCCGATGCGATCATCGTCAACACCGCGCGCGGCGAGATCATCGACCAGAACGCCTTGATCCGCATGCTGGAGGCGGGCGAACTCGCCGGCGCCGGCCTCGATGTGTTCGAGCACGAGCCCGCGACATCGCCGCGGCTCCTCGCGCTCGCCCAGCAAGGCAAGGTCACCTTGCTGCCGCACATGGGCTCGGCGACGATCGAGGGCCGCATCGACATGGGCGAGAAGGTCATCATCAATGTGAAGACCTTCATGGACGGCCATCGCCCGCCGGATCGCGTCCTGCCCTCGATGCTCTGAGGTCGTCGCGAATTACGGCTTTGGCGTTTCGGGCGCCGGGCGCGGCGCTCTTGAAAAGAAAAATTCGCGACGCCATATCCAACCTGCGGCGATAGCCGTGGGGGCGCTTCGGGCCCTCGACTCCACGAGGCGCCTGAAAGGGCTTCGAAATGTCGCGACCGACCTTGATGAACTCGCCCTTCCTTTTGGGCTTCGATGAGATTGAGAAGGCCTTGGAGCGCGTCACGCGCACTGCTTCAGACGGCTATCCTCCATACAATATCGAGCGATTGCAGCGCGAGGACAACCTGCCGGAGCGGTTGCGCATCACCCTCGCGGTTGCGGGTTTCACTCGCGACCAGCTGGCGATCACCCTCGAGGAGGGCCAGTTGGTGATCCGTGGGCGCCAGCAGGACGACCGGGAGCGCCAATTCCTCCATCGTGGCATCGCGGCGCGCCAGTTTCAGCGCAGTTTCCTCCTCGCGGAGGGAATGCAGGTTCTCGGCGCCGATCTGGCTGATGGCCTGCTGTCGGTCGATTTGGTCCGGCCCGAACCGGAACGGATCGTCAAGAATATCGAGATCACAGTGCGGAGCTGAACCTTGGTCCGCACATGGGGCGCGTCTCAGGAGAGAGCGCAGAAAGGGTGAAGACGATGACCAACGAATTTGAACATGTGGCGCACGGGCCGCTGACTCCCGATCAGTTCGCCCATCTCGGCGAGGGCGCCATCGCCTATGTCCGGCCGATGAAGTCGGAAGAAGCGCAGGCGCTGTTCCCGCAGGTTCAGGGGCTGAAGCCCGGCATGCAGCTTTTCGCGCTGGTCGGCGCCAATGGCGAGCCGATCGTGCTCGCCGACAGCAAGGACGCCGCGGTCGCCAACGCCTGGGAGCATCAACTCGCGACGGTGAGCTTGCACTGACGACCAGCGCGCCCTGAGTCTCTTCCTTCTCCCCTCGTGGCGGAAGGCGACGTGGACGTGGGGGCGCTAACCGCACGCCCGCGCGATCGCCTCCAGAAAGACCTCGCCATAGAGCGCGATCTTGCGCTCGCCGACGCCATGGACGCCACGCAATTCGTCCAGCG
>JAKANG010000342.1 GCA_021812505.1 Pseudomonadota bacterium | reverse complement strand
TGCTGGCGGCGCTCAATGTCGCGGGTCTGCCGACCGATCGCTTTTTCTTCGAAGGCTTTCTACCGCCAAAACAAGGCGCGCGGCAGAAACGCATCGCCGCCCTGGCCGCGATTCCGGCAACGCTCGTATTGTTCGAGAGTGGCCCGCGGCTCGCCGCGACTCTTGTCGACCTCGCGGACGGATTGGGGCCGCGCGCGGCCGCGGTATGTCGCGAGCTCACCAAGCTGCATGAGGAAGTGCGCCGCGGATCCCTCGCCGAACTGGCACTCGCCTATGCCGGCATCGCCGAGACGCGCGGCGAGATTGTCATCGTGGTGGCGCCCCCGTCCGAGCCCCGGACGGCGGACGCAGATATCGATGCCCTGCTGCGCCGGGCGCTCGCGCGCGCTTCGGTCAAGGACGCGGTCGGCGAGGTCGCGCTCTTGACCGGCCGGCCGCGCCGCGATGTCTATCAGCGCGCGCTCGAGCTCGCGAAAGAGAGCGGCAATGACGGAAAATAATTTCAGAGCGCCCGGCCTGCGGCCGAAGCCTGCCGCAAAGGCGGAACCGGATCCGGAACGACAAATTGCCTTCCGCACCGGGATTTCCGCCGAAAGCCGCGCCGCCGTATTGCTGGTCGCCAAAGGGTTCCGCATTCTCGCGCGCCGCTGGAAAAGCCCGGTCGGCGAGATCGATATCGTCGCACGGCGCCGGCACCTGCTGCTGTTCGTGGAAGTCAAGGCGCGCCACGATCTTGACCAGGCCGCGGAGTCGGTCACGGCGCGTCAGCGCCAGCGCATCATTGCGGCGGCGGACGCCTTTCTCGCGACTTATCCCGATCCGTCCATCCGCGATATCCGCTTCGACGCCGTCCTGGTCGCGCCGGGCAAGATGCCGCGGCATATCCAAGGGGCGTTCGAGGCGTGAGGCCCCGCGCCTACGCGCTCAGCCGCTCGAAGAACTGATCGACCTGGCCGCGGATGCGTTCGGCGACGCTGCCGAGATCGTCGGCGACCGCGTTTACCGCGCTTGCACTCGCACGCGTATCTTCGGTCGCCGTGCCCACCCGATTGACCTCGCCCGCCGTCTCTTCCGTGCGACGCGCCGCAATTTCGACGCTGCGCGCAATCTCCTGCGTCGCCGCGCCTTGCTCGGTCACGGCGGCGGCAATAGCGCCGCTGATATTGCCGATCTCGCGGATCGTGTGCTCGATTGCGGTGATCGCCTGAATCGAACGCGACGTCGCGCGCTGCATGCCGGCGATCTGCGCGCCGATTTCTTCCGTGGCCCGGCTGGTCTGGCCGGCAAGCGCCTTCACTTCGCCGGCGACCACGGCGAAACCGCGTCCGGCTTCGCCCGCGCGCGCCGCCTCGATGGTGGCATTGAGCGCGAGCAGATTGGTCTGCTCGGCGATGTCGGTGATGAGCTTGATCACGTCGCCGATGCGCGCGGCGGCCTCGCCCAATTCCTTCACGGCCGCATTGGTCGCTTCCGCCTCGTTCACGGCCTTGGTGGCGATTTCGTTCGATTGTGCCACCTGCCGGTCGATTTCGCTGACCGAGGCCGACAGCTCGTCGGCCGCCGAAGCAATGTCCCGCACATTGGACGAAGCTTCCGCCGAAGCGGCTTCCGCCCGCGCGGTCTTGGCCGAAGCGTCGTCGGCCGCGCCGGCGAGCTGGGTCGAGGCGCCCAGCATCCGATCGGCGATACGGCCGAGCTCGGAGAGCGTCGCCTCGACCTCGGCCGAGAAGCGGGTGATCTCGTCCGACATCCGCGCCCGGTTGCGTTTTTGTGAGTCGGCATCCTCGGCAATGGTGCGGCTCAGGTCTTTGATATGCTGCATGGCCTGCTTGAAGACGCCGATCGAGCGCGCCAGTGCGCCGATTTCGTCGCTACGCTCGCTGAACGGGACCTCGACGGCGCCGTCGCCATTCGCCACCGCAACCGTGATCCGTGTGATTGCGGCGAGCGGTTTGGCCACGTCGCGCGTGATCATGTAGACGCCCGCGAGCGCCAGCAGCACGGCGAGGCCGGCGAGGCCGGTCAGCGCCAGTGCCGTGCGGTCGATTTCGTTGCCGATGACGATATAGGTGCGCCGGGAACGGTCGGAATAATGACTGCTGAGTTTTTCGAGCTCCTTGCCGAGGGCGTCGCGCGCCTGCAATGGCTTGTTCTGTGCAATCCAGTCGCGTGCGGCGACCTGTCCCTCCGTGCCGGCAATTCGGGCGAGCTCGGTTATAGAGTTGCGGAACGTCGCGATCTGCACCGACATCCGGCTGAAATCGGTCGCGTCCTGGGCACGAATCGACAATTGCCAGTCGGCCATGACGGCGCCAATGCGCGCGTTGAGCTCGCTCAGCTTACCCGCATCTTCCACCGCGACATCGTTGCTGGGGGCTGTCGCGATCTCCTTCATTTCCAGCATCGCGGCATAGAGCAGACCGTTGAGGCGCTCCATATTCCAACTGCCGGCATTGTCCGCTTCGAAGTCCGCGGTCTGCGCGGCGTGATGGCGGGCGTTCGACACGGCCGCCGCCGACAGCGCAATCGTGATGGTGGCCATCAATGCGAAGATCGCATAGAGCTTGGTGGCGATGGAAAACTTCGGAAAAGTCACGACGGCTCCCGCCCGCGCAGCACAGGTTTCCCGGCCGCCTATTGTGGCGGTAATGTATTAACGCTTTGTTTTCCTTGAATCTCCGGTCCTCGAACCGGCTTGCCCGGAAGGTCGCTTATGAGCCTGAAAGTCGCGGTGCAGATGGATCCGATCCAACGGATCAATATCAAGGGCGATTCGACCTTCGCCCTGCTGCTGGAAGCCCAGCGGCGCGGCCACGCGCTCAGCTACTACACGCCCGACCGGCTGGCGCTCTACCAGGGCCGCGTCTTCGCAACCGTCGAGCATCTTGAAGTCCGCGACCGGATCGGGGACCACTTCGCGCTGTCGACTTCGCACCGCCTGGAACTGTCCGAATTCGACGTCGTGCTGTTGCGCCAGGACCCGCCCTTCGACCTCGCCTATGTGACCACCACGCATCTGCTCGAACGCATCCACCCGAAAACGCTCGTGGTCAACGATCCCGCCAGCGTGCGCAATGCGCCGGAGAAAATGCTGGTGACCGAATTTCCCCAGCTCATGCCGCCGACGCTGATCACCCGCGACCTCACCGAGATCAAGGCCTTCCGCGCCGAACACGGCGACATCGTGATGAAGCCGCTCTACGGCCACGGCGGCGGCGCGGTGTTCCGCATCACCCGCGACGATCTCAATTTCGGCTCGCTCTACGACATGTTCGCGGTCACCTTCCGCGAG